>CAYIIA010000007.1:0-15919 GCA_964363385.1 uncultured Gammaproteobacteria bacterium | reverse complement strand
ACCGGAACCGCCTCGCCATTCCGGAAGGCGAAGACCTCGCGGCCGTCCTCGTCGAGGAGGTAGGCGGTGTCGAAGAAGACGGGGTTGCCGGTCGAGGCGGCGAAATTCTGCTCGACGAAGTCGGCATTGACGTCACCGTAGAGGCTGCGCACGGCGTCGTCCCATTGCGCGTAGTCGCCCTGGGATTCGCCATTTTCGCCGTCCTAGCCTATAGCCGGTTAAGGAAGGATAATCCAATCCTGCCTTCTTGGAAAGAGATTCTTAGTAATTGGAGACAAGTTAAATTAGCCTATTACTTTAAATTCGGTTTTTTAATTTCCGTGGACAAGAATTTAAGCAGCCTGTATGGCACCTTGCCTATTTTTATCTTAGGCATATTCAGTCTTGACCAGGTTTCTTTTTTCAAAATAGCCGTGGCTTACGCCGGACTGCCCCTGATCCTTCTTAGTCCGATCGCCCGTTTGCTGATGGTTCAATTGCCTAAATCCAAAATTTGCAGCCTAGCCAACCTGCGGAGGGATTTTATCCGGTCTTCGTTAGGCAGTTTTCTAATCACTCTCGTGGTGGCTTCAGGTCTGTTCATCCTGGCTTTCATTCTGATCCCCCTGGTTTACGGCAGAGAATATTCATCCGCCATCCCTTTGTCGTATTCCCTGTTAGCCGGTTCCTTGGTTACCAGCTTGGGAGTAGGTCTGAGTTCGGTTTTCAGAACCCTGAATCTGATGAAAAAAGTGATTGCGATAAACGCCGTTTTAATCGTGTTCGGCGGCGGGATCTTGTATTTTTTCATCAGGAATTATCCTATCAACGTTTCCATTTATGCGGTTGTCGCCTGGCTGTCTCTGGCTACTTTAGTCCCTTTCTTTTATTTATTGTTTAAAATCAACAAGATGATTAAAAAAGATAATTAATTTATTGAATTATGAAAATTATTTTTATCAATCCGCCAGCCTGGAATTTTACGGGCCAGACAAATGCCAACTGTCCGGTTCTCGGCGTAATGTATCTGGCTACGATTTTGGACAAGGCCGGTTATCAGGCGAAGGTAATAGACGCCGAAGCTCTCGGCTGGTCTTGGGATAAGCTGGCTCAGGAAATAAAGCAGGAGAATCCGGATGTCATCGGGCTCACTTCCACGACTTTGTTCATGCCGGTTTTGTACAAAACCGCGGATGTCTGCCGTGAAACTCTGCCCCAAGTCAAGATATTGGCCGGCGGGTTCGGTCCAAGCCTGGAACCGGAAAAAACCCTGAAGGAGTGCCCGGCCATAGATATTTTGGGTTTGGGAGAAAGTGAAATCACTATTATTGAATTAATAAGATGTTTGGAAGCAAACGGAGACTTGTCTAAGATCAACGGCTTGGCTTTCCGGAACCAGTCCGGGGACGTTATAAAGACCGCCCCACGCCCGCTTATTGAAGATTTGGATTCGTTGCCCCTGCCTGACTACCGTCTGATCAATCCGCCTTTTTCCTTTTACCACGGCGTTTTCGGGGTATATAAGGGCATAGCACTGCCTAATGCCGTCATGGTCGGATCCCGCGGCTGTCCCCATCGTTGCATCTTCTGCTGCAATGCAGGCAAAAAGCCCCGGTTTCGGAGCGCCAAGAGCATTGCGGATGAAATTGAGTTTTACAAGAAAGAATTGAAAGTGAAATCAATCCAATTCTATGACGACGAGTTTGTCGGCATGAGTTCAGGCCAGAACGCGTGGGTCAGGGAGGTCTGCCAGGAAATCATTGACCGCGGACTGGACGATTTGGGGTACCTCTGCCAAGGCAGATGCAGCCGTTTTTTGGATTTGGAAACTTTGAAAATGATGCGTCGAGCCGGTTTCCGCTGGATCTGGTGGGGCGTTGAATCCGGATCCCAGAAAATACTGGACAGGATAAAAAAGGATTTGAAAATTGATGACATTTATTATTCATTCAAACTGGCGAAAAAAGCCGGACTTCTTTCCCTGATGTTTATGATGGTTGGTTTTCCGGATGAAACAAAAGAAGACGTGAAAAAGTCAGCGGATTTAATCAAGGGGATAAAGCCAGACAAGATCAGGATCCATATCACGACGCCCTTGCCAGGTTCGGAGTTATGGGAAGAGCTTTACCAAAAGGGTCAAATTGACGAATTTGACTATTTCAAGTACAATACACGGTTATCGGTTGTGCATCATACCGATACAATGACCCGGGAAGAAATAAAGGAATATTACCGGATGCTGATTTTCAGATTTGAGAACGGCTATTGGTATTTCTTCAAGTTCGTCTTAAAGTCCCTGACAACCATTGAGGGTTGGAAGCAGTTTTCCAAAAGATTAAAGATTGCGGTCAATCATCTGTTCAAGTGGCGGAAAATGAAAAAAAGCGAAGCCCATGAAAAAAACAATCATCACAACTAGCTGGGACGACGGAAACAAATTGGATCTGAAAGTCCTGGATCTTCTAGACAAGTACGGTCTGAGGGGCACTTTTTACATCCCCAAAAGTCATCAATCAAAAACCCTAAGCGACCCGGAAATAAACGTTGTTTGCCGGCGTCAGGAAGTGGGAGCCCATACCTTAAACCATGTTAATTTAAGCGCCGTGGATCTTACGACAGCAAGAGAGGAGATAAGAGGCTCAAAGGATTATTTAGAGGATTTGACTGGTAAAGACATTGAAATGTTCTGCTATCCTTTTGGCCATTTTAATAATGAAGTCAGGCAAGAAGTGAAAGCCGCCGGTTTTCTTGGCGCGCGCACGACTAAGGAATTTGACATACGTTATCCAGATGACTTTTTCAGTTTCAACACTTCTTTGCATATCTATCCATTCCCGTTTCGTAAAAGGGACGAGAGCCATTATCATCTGTCAAAATTCTTGTTTCAACCGTTGCAAAAGAAATACAGCGGCATCAGAGCTCTGGGATTGCCGCTAAGATCGTGGTTGAGCTGGGACAACCTCAGCCGGTCTGTTTTTGACCATGCTCTTGAGATCAACGGCCTGTACCACATCTGGGGCCATTCCTGGGAGATTGAAAGATACGGCCTTTGGGACAAGTTGGAAAGTCATTTCAAATATATCAGCCGGAGGGATGATTGCCTGTATTTGACTAATGGCGAAGCCCTTAAGTTTAATCCGCAATTATGAAAATAGTATTGGTTTCAGACGATTTTCCGCCGATCAGAGAAAGCAGCGTTGCCTCGGTAGCTTTTAACCTGGCTCGAGGCTTGTTGGATCGCGGCCATGAAGTCTCAGCCATAACCAGGGTAGAGGAAGAATCCCAGGCTGGAGAGATGGTTTATGAGGGCATTAAGATTTTTAAAATCCATCTTCCGGATTACCATGTCCGCTGGCAGGCATGGCGCAGTTTGTCCAATCCGAAAGCTGTGAAGGAAATAAAATCGATTCTCGAATCGATCAAGCCGGACGTCACTCATTTCCATAACATCCATAAATATATTTCTTACCGTTCTTTCAAGATTGCCAAACAGCATTCCCGTTCGGTTTTCCTCACCACTCACGACGTCATGCTTTTCCATTACAGCAAATTCAAAGAGTTTATAAACGAGAAGAATCCGGCCGTGCAGAAGGATTTCAATTATAAAGTCAATCCTTGGATGCTTATTAAAAGATTCAAGAGGAGATACAATCCTTTCCGGAATATGATTATCAGGCATTATGTCAAATATTTAGACAAGATTTTTGCAGTCAGCCAGGAATTAAAAAAAGCCTTGGCTCAGAATAATATTAAAAACGTCGAAGTGGTGAACAACGGTTTGGATGCAGGGGATTGGATAGTCAGCGATTCTAAAATAGGAGAATTTAAAGATAAGCTCTGTCTTCAAGGCAAAAAGATCGTTTTATTCGGCGGCCGACTGAGCGCTTTGAAAGGAGGCGAATTAATTGTCAAATCAATGGCTATTGTCTCGCAACGCATCCCGGAAAGCGTCCTGCTGGTTCTAGGCGATGAGAATGATTATGCCCGGTACTTGGCTAAGTTAGCCAAGAGTCTCGGCATTAGATTGGTATTTACCGGTTGGATCAACGGTAATGACCTGAAAGCCGCTTACCATGCTTCTGACCTTGCAGTTACGCCGTCAATATGCCTGGACACTTTTAATTTAATGAATTTGGAAGCCATGGCCGCTAAAAAACCGGTGGTCGGCACCTGTTTCGGCGGCACGCCGGAAATTGTGGTGGACAATGTAACCGGATTCATTGTCAATCCATACGATATCCAGTCCATGGCTGGAAAAATCATTTATCTCCTGGAAAATCCGGAGATCGCAAAAAATTTCGGACAAGCAGGATATTTAAGAGCCAAAGAGAATTTTTCCCTTGAACATCAATTAACGGAAACGATTAATTGGTACGAGAAATCAATCTTGTCCCACCAGTAAAATATTATGCCAACAGTTAAGATAATTTTATGCTTTCCCAAGAATAACGCCAAGGCAAGGCTCTTGCCGATGAGCCTGTTGATGCTGGCCCCGCTTTTGAAAAAAGCGGGTTTTGAGGTTGTGGTTATTGACGAACGGATGGATGAGGATTGGCGCCGTAATCTGATCTCGCTTTTGGAAAAAGGGGATGTCTTAATGGTTGGAATCTCTGTTTTGACCGGCCAGGCCATAACACATGCTTTGAAGATCAGTGAGATAGTGAGGCAAAACAGTCCAGCCAAAGTAGTCTGGGGCGGAGTGCATCCATCTCTATTGCCAGAACAGACACTGGCCAATGATCTGATTGATTTCGTTGTCATCGGGGAGGGAGAGTCCACCTTGTTGGAATTGGCGCAGAGCCTGGCCGGTCATGGAGAAATCTCCGGCATTAACGGGATTGGTTACAAAAAGGATGGCCGGATTATTATCAATCCGTCACGGCCGTTCATTGATTTGAACCAGAGCGAAAGGCCGTCGTATGAGTTGGTTGATGTCGAACGTTATGTGACGAAAGTGAGCCTTGGTTCCGGCGGGACCAGAAGAGATATTGATTTCTACACTTCGCGCGGCTGCCCGTATCGTTGCGGATTTTGTTATAATCAAAATTTCAACCGCAGTCGTTGGCGGGGTCAGAGCGCACAGAAGGTGGTTGAGCATATGGAGTATCTGGTTGATAAATTCGGCGTCACCTTGCTGGACATTGAAGACGATGAATTTTTCATCGACAAGGAAAGGGTTATGGACATCTGCCGCTTACTCGAAGAGAAAAAATTGAATTTGGAAATCGTGGCTTGCCATCGGGTGGATTTGTTTGGAAAAGTAAGCGCGGAAGAACTCGATCAGCTGCGCCGGGCAGGTTTTAGGAATCTGGTTTTCGGCGTAGAGAGCGGTTCGCCCAGGATATTGAAGTTGATACGCAAAGACATTGCTTGCGAACAGGTTTTGGCCGCCGTGGAAAAATTGAAAGCCGCCCGGATCGGATCGAAATATTGTTTTATGGTCGGTTTCCCGGAAGAGACGCTGGCTGACATCTATCAGACAACGGATCTTATCCTGGCCATGAAGAAGATCAATCCTAATATTTTAATCCCGCCCTGGCGCATTTATACGCCTTATCCAGGCACGGATTTGTATGAGTCAAGCATTAAGCAGGGTTTTGTTCCCCCGGCCAGACTGGAAGACTGGGCTAATTTTGATTTCGAAAACATCAATATGCCCTGGATAGGCAAACAGAGGCGGAAGATCATTGCCAATATCACTTTTTTCTTTCCTTTCGTGGGATTGTCTGAAATCAAGGAATCAGGATTGTATCTCAAGCTGGGTCGTTGGTACGGTAAGACGGTGGATTGGCGTTGGCGGCATCATTGGTTCAATTTCGTCCCGGAAAAAACCCTGGTAAAGTTGTGGTTGAGATTGAAAGATCATTCCAAAAAATAAATTTAAAAATATGAGGATATTCAAAGAGGTTATGAAGGGTAAGAGTTTGACGCGGATCCTGCAGAATCTGGCTCTTTCCGAGGTGGAAATTTACGGCCAAGCTATTGATCTCGGTTCTAAGTCAAAAAACGCTTCTTATTACCGTTTTCTTAAGATAAAGAAGGATACAAATCTGGTCTTCACCGATCTTTTCCCCACCACTGACGGCGTGATGAAAATAGATCTGGAGAGCCGGTTTCCGGTTGAGAGCGGGACGCAGGATTTTTTACTTCTTAATAATGTTTTGGAACATTTGTTCGGTTATGAAAATTGCATCCTGGAATGCCATCGGATACTAAAGAAAGGCGGTTCGCTGATCGGCGTCGTACCGTTTTTGCACCGAGTCCATTATGATCCTGACGATTTTTTCCGTTATACCGAATCTTCCCTAAAGAGGCTGTTTGAGAAAGCGGGATTCAGTGAAATAAAAATTAAACCATTGGGTTTCGGTCCTTTCAGCGCGGCCGCCGACCAGTTTGCCGAAGTTGTGAAATTAAGGCTGGCGGCAGCCGTTATTTACAGCCTGGCCATATCCATGGACAAGATTTTGAATCGATTGTTTAAAGGCAATAATGCCGTAAAAGCGGAAAACTTTCCACTCGATTATTTCTTTGTTTGCAAGAAATAAAGCCTGGATCGCGGACTTTACTATTTAAAGGAATAAAGGTAAAATTACCAATATGTTTAATGCCATTAAAAATCCGCGTTATCAAAAAGCCTTTTTTGGTTTGTTCCTGATCTTTGTTTTCTTTTTTGCCATGGCTGTCTGGTATTCCCCGGTATTTTTCAAGGGCTATCCGCCCAGTCCCATAAGCACGGAGATGACCCTGGCCAAGAATATCAGCCAGACCGGCGTGTATGGTTTTGAGGACAAATTAAACATTGTCTTGCCGCTCGAATCCATTCCTGCAGAAGCAGAGATAAGTTCTGCCGGCAACAAGCTGGGACCATATTCCTTTGCTGCGATTTTCAAGTTTGCAGGCTGGCCTGACTGGGATAATCTGATCTGGATCTCATTGGCAGTCAGCGCTCTCAGCCTGGTATTTTTCACTATAGCCGTTTATTCTTTATTCGGTCTGGAAGCAGCGGTTATTTTTCCTTTTGTTTATATCCTATTGCCCTCTAATTGGCAGACGGCCGTAGAGGCTGCCGGGAAATATGAATTTGCCTGGCTGTATTTTTCTCTGTTTGTCTTGTTTTTTTTCTGGGGGCGCCGGCAGAAGTTCAATTGGATTTATCTGGCTGGATCCGGTCTGTTCTTGGCTCTTTCCTGTTTAGCCAAGGAAGCTATGTTCATCCCGGCGTTGATTTTCATGATCTGGCTTTTCTTTTCCGGAAAGAAAAAGAATTTTCTGGCGGTTTTGATCCCTTTAGCCGTAACCCTTTCCATCCTTTGGGTTCCGGCCATGATGGGGAAGTCTAATAATAATTACTACTGGCTCTTTGTCACTAACAACGTCCAGAAAAACGAAATTCATACGGATTTTGATTTTTACGGCCATATTTTTCCTGATTCCTACACTTTCCATTTCAACAAAGAGAGTATCTTGGAAAAACTGAAGAATATTGATAATAGCCAGGTCGGATTATCCGAGCGTTTTAGTCAGATAAAAACCAGCAAGAACATGAGTTTGAGGGAAATCAGCATCCTGGAGAGGCTTGAAGTCGGCTCTAGCATTATTGTAAGGCATGCGGTCAAATATATGTCGATCGATTACATGGGCGGACCATTTATCTTTCTCTTAATGATTTTGGGTCTCTGGCAGTTGAAAAAGACAGAAAAAAAAGATTATTACCTTTTTGTTTCTTGGCTGGCAGTCACGCCGTTTTTGCTTAGCTATGCGATTTTAGTCAGCCGTAATCATCTCATGGATTTAAGTTGGCCCATAGCCACAGCCGTTACTCTTGGTTTGGTAGCCATTTTCCCGATAATGAAAAGCCATTTCGGTCGTCCCAAGACAGCCTACGTATGCCTGGTCCTGGCAGTCCTTTATGGCTTAATTCTGGCCAATCATGTGTTTTGGGGAAGGATCTATGACCAGGTCAATACTCCGGAAATAAGGTATCTTGCTAACCAAGTGGAAGGCATATCCAGCCGGGATGTGATTGCCATCGGCCAGTCGGATTTGTATCCTTCGATCAACTACATTACTTCAAAATCAATCGTCCTCTTTGCGCCGGAAACCATCTCCGGACTGATTGAGAAAAAAGAATTATCCTCGGTCTTTGAAACTTTCAGGGTGAAATACATCATGGGTTATTCGCCGGAGATGACGGATCTAATTATCGCTAACAGCCAAGCGAAGAACATCGCTGTCTGGCCGGAAAAAAAGATGACTGAATCTTTTGATTCGAATAAGAGCTGGATTCTTAATTTAGTCAGATAAATCCATATTTAAAAAACCGCGTTTTCAGACGCGGTTTTTTTTAATCAGTCGATTTAATTCTTATGACCGTAGATATAGATGTATTTAAAGAGTCCGATAAACCGGATTGCGCCGGTTTTCACCTCAGTGAATCCCAAGGAAATAAACAATTTTTCCAAATCTTCCGGCTTATGCTGGTAGGCAAAAGGGAATTCCATTTTTTTGTTTATGAGGTTGCGGAACCGCCAGAGGATCTGCCATTTGAAATCGCAGGCAGGCAACCAGGCAATGACCGTATCGCTGACATTGCCCATCTCGGAAACAATGGTTTTCAAGTCATTTGATTGGAAATGTTCCAGTAGTCCGCAGCTTATGACCAAATCGAATGATTTTTCCGGAAAAGGCAGATTAAAGATGTCGCCTATGATATAGTCATCCACCATTTTTGAATTCAGCATTACGGCATCAGGGTCGGAATCCAGGCAAGTAGAGTGGTAGCCCCTGGCTCTTAGCAGCCGGCTGATCCAAGCTTTGCCGGCGCCCACCTCAAGCACCCGGCCCTTGTCTTTTATCTCAGGCACCGCCATGAGCAGTTTTTTGTAGCCGAATTCCCCTTTGTAGGCCTGGATCTTGTTTTCCCAGAAGGAATTCTCCACATTTTGCCAATAAGACACCCACTCTTGCTTTTCCATTTTAAAAATAATTATTTTTTTATTGACCTCTTTTACTGAACGCAACCTTGACGGTTTTCAGGATTATGCCCAAATCAAGAATCAGCGATCTGTTCTTAATATAGTATAAATCATATTTGATCTTTTCCCAAGTCTCTTCCTTGGAACCGCCGTAAGCCGGACCGTTTAATTGCGCCCAGCCGGTGAGTCCCGGCTTGACCAGCAATCTTTCCCGGTAGAAAGGAATTTCCTTTTCCAGGATTTCAATGAACTCCGGCCTCTCGGGCCGAGGTCCCACAAAACTCATTTCTCCCTTTAAGATATTAAACAACTGAGGAATCTCATCCAGCCTGGTTTTCCGCATCAGCGATCCGAACTTAGTCACCCGCGGATCGTTTTTCTGCGCCCATTGCGGACCGTTCTTTTCCGCATTGTCCACCATGGATCTGAATTTCATCGCCAGGAAAGCCTTGCCGTTCTTGCCGGTCCGGATCTGCTTGAAAATGACCGGGCCCTTGCTCTCCAATCTAATAACCAGAGCGATTAAGGGAGTAAGAGGAATAGCCACCACCAAGCCCACGATTGCGAAAGCCAGGTCCATGGTTCTCTTCCCAATCTCATATGTTTTTTTGGAATGTTCGGCCAGGTTTTCCAGGAACCAGCTGTGTTCAATATACTCCACCGGCACCCGGTTGGTGATGTTCTCAAAAAAACTGTAGATATTGTAGACATCCACGCCCAGAGACAAACAGTTGAAAATCTTCCTTGAGGTTTCATTGTTGTTTTTCAGGTCGTGCGCGCTGATTAAAATGTTGATGTTCTTTTCCAAGCAATATATTCCCAAATCTTCCGGCGCCTGGTCGATGATGGAAGCCCGGTAACCCAGCTGAGGCCTACGGTTTATCTCCGCCTCCAAAGACTCAGCCAGAGGCGTCCGTCCGATGATTAAAACATTGTTGGTAATATTGGCGGACTTGATGAAGTTAAAAAATATCCTCCGCCACAGGAACAAGAGTACCAAAGAAACGCCCAAGTCTATGAGCAATATCCTCTGAGGCTTAATCGCTCCCAGGAAAGGGGAGAAGAAATAGAAAGCGACCACCGCGATGAGGCCGTTAATCACCGACAGGCGGATCAAGACATCCAGGAGATTCTTGGCATTGTAGCTGGTCCTAAGATCATAAAAGTCGTTGATGAAAAAGACCACCAGCCAGACCAGGAAAACCAAAGAGAAGGGGATGAGATGGTTGTCCATGATCTCTCTTTCCATCGGCCAGCCATAACGAAGGCCAAGCGTCAAGTACAAAGCCAAATAAAGGACGATGATGTCGCCCAGGAAAAGGAGGGTTTTTTTGGTTGAAAGGATGATATTCATCTGTATTAATAGTATTATGTATACAATATTCCGAGGAAAAAATCAAGTTTTGAATTTGGCTAAATTAAGGGTATAATACATATATGAAGATTATTATCTTTTTCTTAATTTTTGTTTTTGCCCTCCCAGCTCTAGCCTATGTCCCTTCAGACCCCATGTATCCGGAGCAGGGATATTTGGCCCAGATTAATGCCTCTTTCGCCTGGGACCGGATTCAAGGCCAGGGATCCGTGGTGGCTGTCCTGGATTCAGGCGTGGATGTAGACCACCCGGACCTGAAGATGAATGTCTGGAGAAACGAGGATGAAATTCCAAATGACGGCATAGACAATGACCATAACGGTTACATAGACGATGTAAACGGCTGGGATTTTGTTTCCGCAATGCCGAGTCCCAAGCCGAAATTGGAAAAGAAATATGACGTTTCCAGTGTCAATCACGGAACCGCCATCTCCGGCCTCATCGCCGCCGTGGCGAATAACAGCAAGGGAATAACCGGCCTTTCTTTCAGTTCCAAGATCATGCCCGTAAGAGTCATGGATGGCAACGGAGACGGAGATGTCTCCGTCCTCATTGAAGGGATTAAATACGCAGTCAACAACAAAGCGGATGTCATTAATCTCAGCCTGGTCGGATATGACTATGCCAAAGAGTTGGAAGATATTGTTAATTGGGCGGAAGAAAAAGGAGTTTTAATCGTCTCGGCTTCCGGCAACGGCAATGGTGGCACCAGCGGCGTCAATTTAAATACTTCTCCGTCGTATCCGGCTTGCTACGAAAAAGTCATAGCAGTTTCCGCTTTGGATGAAAACGGAAAAAAATCCAGTTTTTCCAATTACGGAACTTGCGTAGATCTCTCTGCTCCGGGGGAGAAGATAACCAGTCTGGGATATTACGATTCAACCAACCCGGATTTCACTAGTCCGTACGTTTCAAATTGGAGCGGAACCTCCTTTTCCACCGCCCTGGTTTCAGCGGCCGCGTCTCTGGTCAAATCCAAAAGCAATTACCTGACTCCCAGGCAGATTAAAGGGATTTTAGAAAACAGCGCGGAAGACATCTCGAATGTAAATCCGGAATATACAGGGCAATTGGGAAGCGGACAGCTGGATGCCTTTAAAGCCGTAGAGGAGGCGGATCCTTTTTTCAGAGGGAAATTAATTAAGTTGAAAGATTTCAGCGCTGTGTATTATGTGGAAGATGGTTTCAAACAGCTTTTTCCCTCGGAAAGGGTCTTCTGGTCCTGGCATAGCGGGAATTGGGACCAGCAGGACATACAGATTGTTTCCCAGAAAGATTTTGACGACCTGATCCAAAAAAACAACATCGCCGTCCGGGAAGGGAATTTGCTTAAATTTTTAAATAGCCCTAAGATATATGAGCTTTGGAAAGGCGAGTTGTGCCAAGTAGACGAAGTCAAAGTCAAAGAGCTTTACGGAGAAAACTGGCAGAACAAAGTCTTGGGAATCCAGCCCGGATTCTTTACAAATTATGTTTTAAATCCCAATTGCCAATGAAAATCAGAGAAATCATCAACCAGAATCCCGTAATAAAGAGATTTCCTTTTTTAAAGGAAATGTTTAAGTTCGGCGTGGTCGGCGTTTCCAACATCGTTGTCGATACCTCGGTCTACACCCTCCTGACCCGCGTCTTCCATCTGTATTTCATGCTCGCCGCTGTCGGCGCTTTCATCATCGCAGTCACCTGGAGCTTCTATTTCAACCGGCGTTGGACTTTCAGGAGCAACGGAAAAAAAGTGAAGACCCAGTACTTTAAATTTTTTCTGGTCAACGGCTTAGTCGTCTTCCTTAATCTGCTGTTCTTCTACCTCGCCGTGGAATTCGTCCACATTTACGATCTCATCGCCAAGCCGGGAGTCGGCGTGGTCATTGGATTCATTAATTTTACCCTGAATAAATTCTGGACTTTCAGCAAAGAGAAACTTGAAGTTTAAGCCAGAGATGATATAATTAAACAAAGGAATAATCCCTCCAAATATGGCTAAAAAAGCGATTTTCGACAAAAAGAACATCTTGGTCGTAGGCGGCGCCGGGTTCATCGGCTCCCACCTCTGCGAAGAGCTGGTTTCCAACAACAAGGTTATCTGCCTGGATAATTTCATAACCGGCGAAGAAGAAAATATTTCCCACTTGCTTCAGAATCCGGATTTCAAACTCATCCGCCACGACATTGTGAGTCCCATCGTCCTGGAAGACCAGAGGGAATTGGATGAGTTCCGTTTCGACTTCCAAGGCCTTCAGGAAATATATTTCCTGGCTTCTCCGGCTTCCCCCAAGGCTTACTTGGAGCACCCCATTGAAACTCTCCTGGCTAATTCCGTAGGACTGAGGAATGCTTTGGATATGGCCGTCAAGTACAAAGCCAAACTTCTTTTCGCTTCCAGCGACGCGGTTTACGGACAGATAACCACGGAGCCGGTCAAGGAGGATTTTGTCGGGATAATAGATCAGTTCGATGCCCGTTCCTGTTACAGCGAAGCCAAGAAATTCGGAGAAACACTAGTGGACAGATACCGGGAAGAGCACGACCTGGATACCAAGATTGTCCGCATCTCGAATTGCTACGGTCCCAGGATGAAATTGACGGACGGAAGAATGATTCCGGAGATGATCTCCCTGGCTATTTCCGGCGGAGACTTAGTTATCCATGGCGACGAGAAAAGCGTCGGCTCATATTTCTTTGTCAGCGATCTGGTCAAGGCGATGATGAAGATAATGGAAACCAAGGAGAATGGACCCATTAACATCGCTTCCGAGTGGCAGAACAAGTTCTCGGAGATTGCGGAGGAGATAATTAAATTGGTTAAATCCAAATCCAAGATCAAATACAAGGCCAAGGACAAGACTATGGCTGACCAGCCGAAACTGGACATTTCTCTGGCCAAAGAAAAGCTGGGTTGGTTTCCCATCATCCTCATGAACGAGGGACTCAAGGAAACCGTGGACTATCTGACGGCTCAGAAGGGGATCAGGGAGCCGGGAGCTTAACGCAAGAAAATAATCCAACCCAGTAATCCTGGGTTGTTTTTTTTCTTCAAAAATGGCATAATCCAGGTATGAAAACTTTGGTTTTAATTCCCGCAAAAAACGAAGAAAAAAAGATCGGGACAGTCGTCTCTCAGGTCAAAAGTGAAAATTTTGAGGTTTTAGTCGTGGATGACGGCTCTACGGACAGTACCGCGCAAACCGCGGAAGCTAACGGCGCCACGGTTTTAATCCACGCCGTCAACCGCGGACAGGGCGCGTCTCTTAAGACCGGCATAGACTGGGCCCTGGAAAAAGATTACGACCACGTTGTTTTTTTCGATGCTGACGGCCAGATGAGAGCAGATGAGATTAAGAATCTTTTGGAGCCTTTGATGCTAGACAAATACGAAGTGGCTTTGGGTTCAAGATTTTTGGGAAGAACAGAGAACATGCCTTTTTCTAGGTTAATCACCCTGAAGCTAGCCTTGCTTTTCACCAGGCTCACGACCGGACTCAAACTGACGGACGTGCACAACGGTTTCCAGGCTTGGAGCCGGGAAGCGCTTGGAAAAATAAGTCTTAACCAGGACCGCCAGGCGTATGCTTCCGAGGTTTTAAGCGAGATTGCCAAAAAGAAACTTAAATTCACGGAAATCCCGGTGACCATCACCTACACGCCGTATTCCAAAAAGAAAGGCCAGAAGCTTTGGAATGCCTTCCACATCCTCTGGGATCTAACCATAAAAAGATGATAATCCAATTCATCCTCATCCTCCTCATCCTCATCTTCGTTTTCCGCCTGTTTTTGAAATTCAAAAACCGGGAAACGGACAAGAAGGATTTTTTCCTTTGGCTCCTCATCTGGATCCTGGCCATTGCCGTCATCGCCTACCCCCAAGGCACGGTGCTAATCGCCAACAAGGTGGGAATAGGCCGCGGTTCCGACCTCATCGTCTACGTCTCCATCATCGCCATCTTCTTCCTTCTTTTCCGCCTCCTATTGCGGATTGAAAAAATGGAAAAGCAAATCACCAAGATTGTAAGAAAGGATGCGCTTAAGGGAAAAGGAGATGAATAAGGGGATACTGGTAACCGGTTCGCACCGAAGCGGCACGACCTGGGTCGGGAAGATTCTTTCCCTGGCTCAAAACGTGGAGTATGCCAACGAGCCGTTCAATCCCAAATTTGGACTTAGATTTTTCAAGACCTGGTTTAAATACATTAAGGAAGACAAGGAAGCAGAAAAGGAAATACAAAAACTTTTACAATTTAAAGGCAATTTCCGTTTCAATCTTCCGGCCTTGAAATACTGGTCAAACAGATTTTCCCAAAACAAGGTTGTTTTAATCAAAGACCCAATTGCCTGCTTTTCTTCAGATTGGCTAAGCAGCAGATTCAACATTCCGGTCCTAGTCATCTTCCGCCACCCGGCCGCTTTCTACGCCAGCCTCAAGAGACTGGATTGGCATTTTGACTTTCAGAATTTGTTAAGCCAAAAGGAATTAATGGCCGACCACTTGGAACCGTTAAGGGGATTAATGGAAAAAGAAAAATCCTTTGCCGAAGAAGCGGCTACGCTCTGGCTGTGTCTTTACACCATCCTGGACAAATACATCCAAAAGAACAAGAATTGGATTGTCAAAAGGCACGAGGACATATCTTTAAACCCGGTGGAGGAATTTAAGGATATTTACCAGAGGTTGGATTTAAAATTCACCAAAGAGATTGAAAAGGAAATTGAAAAACATTCCCAAGGGAAAGTGGAGACCAGGAAGGAGCTGGAATTAAACCGGAACAGTAAAGAATTAATCCAGAATTGGAAAAAACACGTTACCGAAGAAGAATTAAAAACCATTTTAAGCATTACTAAGGAAATTTCACAAAAATATTATCCATGAAAAAGATCGCTTTAATCATCGTAACATATAATTCCCGGGCTAAGATCGCGGACTGTTTAAACAGCGTTTCCAGCCAGAATTTCTCCCGGGAAGCCTTGCAAATCGTCCTGGTGGACAACAACTCCTCAGACAGCACTCTTGGGTATGTGAAAGAAAAGTTTCCGCAGATTGAAATAATCGCCAACAAGAAAAACGTCGGCTTTGCCGAGGCCAACAACCAAGGTTACAAATGGGCTAAGAGAAACAATTGCCAGTACCTGGTCCTTTTAAATGCCGATACCATTGAGGAAAGGAATTGGCTCTCCCGACTAGTGAAGATAATGGATAATAATCCCAAGGCGGGAGCAGTCCAGGCCAAACTCATGCTGTATCCGGAGAAGGAGTTAATCAACAGTTTCGGCAACAGCCTCCATTTCCTGGGATTCGCTTTTTGCAACCGTTACCGGGAGAAAGACCGGGAGGGGACAATCCAACCTTTTGAAATCCCGTACGCTTCAGGCGCCGCCTGCATCCTAAGGATGTCCGCTTTGGAAAAGACCGGACTCTTCCAAGACAGATTCTTCATGTACCACGAGGATGCGGATCTGGGCTGGAGGCTGAGACTTAACGGTTGGAAAATACTTTTGGATCCGCTCGCCGTCGTCTGGCATAAATATAATTTTTCCAAAGCCAAATACAAGTTCTACTACATGGAAAGGAACCGGAAGATCCTGCTCCTAGTCAATT
>CAYIIA010000006.1:0-16241 GCA_964363385.1 uncultured Gammaproteobacteria bacterium | reverse complement strand
GGAACCGCAAGCCATTGAATCGCCTTCGACTTTCAAATCCTTTATTTCCATTTTAACCGCTAAGCCATTAAAGCCTTTGTCATTAATCAGCACATTGCTGCCTCCACCCAGGATGAACTGGGACAGATTTTTTCTTTTGGCAAAAGAAAGGGCCTCTCTTAACTCTTCCAAAGAACGGCAAACCGAAAAATACCGGGCCTCTCCGCCTATCTTGAAACTCGTGTATTTAGCCAGTGGTTCGTTTTCTAAGATCATAATATAAACTATCCGGCTGAAAGCCGGAAAAAGATTTCCCGCTATTTGCCCCGGTAGGTAATCTTAATCTTGGGCTTTCTTTGGAAAGGCTTGTTTCCCGCAGTCTGCTTGGAAAATCCCGGGCCCATTTTCTTCTCCTTAGGCTCCTCCTCTTTCTGGCCGTAAAGGTTTTCCAATTCCTCTTCCCATTCGATCTGCTCTTCCACTTCTTCGTCCGAACCAAGCAGATCTTCTTCTTGATCCATACTATTCAATTAATTTCTTGGCAGTCTCGTAGATATCTCCGGCGCCCAACACGAGAACAACGGAAAATTCCGAGGCTGAATCCTTAATGATTTTTTCTGTTTCTTCCAGATTTCCTCCATAGACGCAATCTACGCCTCTTTTCTTGATCTCTTGCGCCAATATCTTGGAAGAGACATCGAAATTTTCCGGATTCTCCCGGCCTTTAACAAAAAAAATGTCGGAAATCACGGCCTTATCAGCCGAATCGAAAGACTTTACAAACCCATTGAATAAATTTTTTGTCCGGCTGTATTGGTGGGGCTGGAAGACGATTAGAATCTTTTTTCCGGGAAAAAACTCCTTCGCGGCCTGAATCATCTTTTCCACCGAATCAGGCGTGTGGGCATAGTCGGCGATTATTTCCGTTTCCCCTGAAAAACCCAGGCGGTCGAATCTTCTCCAAGCTCCTTTAAAGGAAATTAGGGATTTTTTAACAGTTTCAAAATCCACTCCCAGCTCGCTGGCCATAGCCAGAGCGGCCAGAGCGTTAGATGCATTAAAACTCCCTGGAATCATCAAGGAAATTTCTCCCAACAGTTCCCCCTTCCAAACTTGAAAAGTTTGTTTTCCGTTTTCCGCCTTGATTTCCTTGGCTGTGTAATCTGCTTCATTGAATCCAAAGGTTATTTTCCTAGCCGGACAATCCGAGGAAATAAGCAAAGAATCCGGATCGTCCGCATTGAGGACCAGAAGATCCGGCACTCTGGCTAGATAGTCATGGAAAGCGGATTTGATTTCTTCCAGGCCGGAGTAATAGTCCAGATGATCTTCTCCGATGTAAGTGACAATGGCTGCCTTGGGGAAGTAGTGGGAAAAGGCCCGGCGGTATTCGTCGCTTTCAAAAACAAAATATTCGCCTCGGCCCAGACGGGAATTTCCAGAGAGATAATCTGTCTTGGAGCCGACGATGATCGTCGGATCCAGATCGGCTTCCAAAAGAATTTTTCCCAGCATGGCCGTCACTGTCGTCTTGCCGTTGGTGCCGGAAACACCGATGCCGTATTTATTGTCAATTAAAATCCCTAGGAGCTCAGGATATGACATCTGTTTAATTCCCATTTCTTTGATCCTCATCCTCTCCGGAGAATCTTCCCTGACTGCCACGGAATATACGGCTAAATCTATGCCAGCAGGAATGTTTTCCGCCCTCTGAGGCACAAAAACTTTAATCCCTTTTTTTCTTAAGTCTTCTATGATCTCGTTCCTGCTCTCGTCGCTTCCCAGAACTTCCTTGCCCATTTCCTTCAAAAGCAAAGCCAGAGCGGAAACTCCTACCCCGCCCAAGCCTAAAAAATATATTTTCTTGATTTCTTCTAATTTCATCTGGCGATTTCTAGAACGATTTTGGCGGCTTTTTCCGCACCGTCTCTTCCCATCATTTTGGAGATATTGCGGGAAAGATTCTCCCTTAAGGCGTCGTCAAAAAGAATCTCCTTGACAGCATTGGTGAATATCTCGTTGTTCAAGGTTTTTTCCGAAAGATTTAAAATAGCATTGTTCTTCTGGAAATATCTGGCGTTGAATTCCTGGTGGCTGTTTCCGATGGGAATGATGATGGAAGGCTTGGCGAGAATGGATAATTCGCTCAAAGTGGACATCCCGGCCCGGTTAACCACTAAATCCGAAGCGCAGAGAGCTTCTGTCATTTCATTGGTCAGAAATTCAAATTGATGATAATTATCTGCTTTAATATCCATCTTCTTGCCTTTGCCGGTGAGATGGATCACCTGGCAGAATTGAAGCAGTTCTGCCAAAGATTGTTCCACCACTTCATTGACCTTCACTGACCCGGTTCCGCCTCCGCAGATCAAAACCAAAGGCAGGCCTTCCTTAAGATTGAAAAATGTCTTGCTCTTGATCGGGTCGCAGACATAATATTCTTCCCTGACCGGATTGCCGGTTAAGACAGTTTTGTTCTTGGCAAAATCTTTTAAAGAAAAATCGAAAGAAACCGTTATTCTTTCCGCCAAGTTGGCCATGAGCTTGTTGGCCAGGCCGGCAATGACATCCTGCTGGTGGACAAGGATCGGCTTCCTTAAAAGCCAAGCAGACCAGGCGGCCGGCACGCCGACAAAGCTTCCGGCAATCAAAACCGCGTTGGGCTTGAATTTCAAGATAAGGGAAAGGCTTTGGAAAAATCCCCAAATGACTTTAAGCGGATCTATGAAGTTAGACCAGGAAAAGTATCTTCTCAGTTTTCCCGAGGAGATCGCTTTGAAAGGGATCTTGTAGCCTTCCACAGCCTGCTTCTCCGGACCGGATTTCGTGCCCACGAAAAGGAACTCTGTTTCCGGCTTGTTTTTCTTGATTTTTTCGTAAACAGCGATTAACGGGCTCACCGAGCCCATAGTGCCGCCTCCGACTAGAAGTATTTTCATATATTATTCCATCTTTACGTGTTTGGATATATTAACTAAAATTCCGGCCGCTGCCAAGCAGGTCATTAGAGCCGTGCCGCCATAAGAGATGAAAGGCAAAGGAATGCCCGTTAAAGGCAGGATCCCGGAAATGGCGCCGATGTTGAAAAAAGCCTGGAAAGTAAACCAGGAAATTATCCCGATGATAAGCAACCTCCCGAAAGGATCACGGCAATTCTTGGCCAACTTCAGTCCTCGCCAGAACAAAAATAAAAACGCGAAGACAACTAAAGCGCAAAGGAAGAATCCCAGCTCTTCGGCAATGACGGCAAAGATGGAGTCTCCGGCCACCTCAGGCAAGTATGCGAACTTCTGCCTTGAATGGCCGAATCCTTTGCCGAACCAACCGCCCGAACCCACTGCTAAGAGCGCTTGGTTGATATGGTACCCTATTCCTTGCGGATCCAATTCCGGATGCAGGAAAGCCGTCAACCGATCCGTTCTGTACGGAGATACTTTGATTAAAAGCCACAAGCCGACAAAGCCGGCTCCAGTAAGCCAGGCCAAATGGATCTTGCTCCCTCCGGCCACGAAATATATGATCAGCGACGTGACGGCGATGATCATCATCGTGCCGGTATCCGGTTGGAGGATGAGGAGCAAGACTACAATGGCTAGAATGAAAACAAAAGGAAGAAATCCGGATTGAAGATTTTTTAAATGGCGGCTCTCCCTGCTGGAAAGCCAGGAGACCATGTACAGCAAGAAAGTCAGCTTTACAATCTCTGACGGCTGAAGGGAAAAACCGAAAAAATTGATCCAGCTCCTGGAAGTGCCCCAATCTGCCCCAATACCGGGAATGAAGACCAGAATTAACAAAGCAATTGTTCCTAAAAGGAAGAAGATAGCCAATCTTTTCAGCTTGTAGTAATCAAATCTGGAAAAGAAAATGAACAAAGCGATTCCAGGAATTAAGCCGAAAAGGATCTGGTGCTTTACATTCCAATAACTGTCTCCGTATCTTTCAAAACCTAAAGCGACCGCGGCTGAAGAGAGCATGATTAATCCGAAAATCGTCAGAAAAAAGATTGTCCCGATTAAAGTCCAATCCGGAGGATTATCCTGTCCTTTGATCACTCCCCGGAAGAAATACTTGGCTTCTGACCAAAAATTCTTTAAATTAATCTTTTTCATTTTGGCTAGATTTAGGTAAAATATTTGGGTTTTGAATGATTAGCTATTGACATCTTCTTTTCATTATGCTAATATGTTTATGCGTGAATGACCTAGGTCAGCGTTTGGTTTCAACACTGTAGTAGCCAGAGCGGTCCCAATACATCAGGACCAGGCACACAACAATGAAAGGAGACATCATGCACCACATCCGAGGTTCGACCTGCAATTTCCACCCGCATCACCATTTGATTGAGGACAGCGCGCGCGACGACGGGCCAGAAAACGACACATAACCAGCGGACGGCGGGGACCCATCTAACTTGTACGCACTAAGCGTACAGCTGGATAAGGCGTCCTCGATCACGCGACGCCATCGGAAATTAAGGAGGAGACTATATGCATCCAACGTAGCGATGCTTTCATACGTCCCTCACTCGTCATTGCCGACACACGATTTACTCGTACGGCGCCAGGCGAGTGGGGGTCCTTTTTTTACTTTAATTCCTTCACTAATTTCCTGAACTGGCCTCCCCGGTCGAACTCATTGTTAAAAAGACCGAAGCTGGCACAAGCCGGGGAAAGAATGATGATATCCCCTTTCCTGGCAAAACTCAAACCCAAATCCAAAGCTTGTCCCATTGAATCCGCCACTAGCGGTTTTTTATTTTTCCAGATCTTCAATATCCTCTCCGTCCCGCTTCCTTTAAACAAAATGGCTTTTTTACACTTCTGCATTTCTCCGACCACCTTTTTGAAATCCAATCCCTTGTCGGCTCCGCCGGCTAACAAAACTATTTTCTTCAAGTTAAATGAACTCAAAGCCGCCAAAGTCGCTTCCGGAGTAGTGGAAGTGGTATCGTTGTAAAATTTGACTTCTTTTACTTCTTTAAGCAATTCCAATCTGTCAGGCACACCCTTGAAACCCTTGACTGTTTTTCTGACTAAACTGGGATTCAGGCCGGAAATCATACCGACGCACACCGAAGCCAAAACGTTTTCCAGGTTGTGTTTTCCTAATAATTTAATTTCCTTAATCGGCAAAACCTTGGTTTCTTTTCCGTCCCTCCTGAAAACAATCCAGCCTCTCCTTGCAAAACACCCGTTTTCTTCCTTGAATTCTTTCAAAGAAAACCAGAATCTCTGGCTCGGAACCTTGGATCCCATTTTCTTGGTCCAACCGTTGTCCCGGTTTAAAACCGCAAAGTCCTGGAGATTCTGGGATTTAAAGATGTTTTTCTTGGCTGAAGCATACTCCTCCATGCCGGAGTAAGTGTTTAAATGATCCGGATACAAATTAGTGAAAACAGAAATGTGCGGACTGGTTTTTTCCAGGCTTTCCAGCATCCAGGAAGAAAGTTCCAAAACCACCATACCGCCTTTTTTTATCTTAGCCAGTTGAGCTAAAGGTGAACGCGTAATATTCCCTCCCAAGACCGCATGTTTATCCACCGCATGGATTAAATCATAGATTAAGCTGGCCGTCGTGCTCTTGCCTCTAGTGCCGGTTATCCCGATAATCCTCTTACGGTCTGTCATTTGGAAAAACAAAGAAATATCGGTTTCAATGGGAATCTTCTTCTTCCTGGCGATTTCCAAGTACTTAGAGGTTTTGGGCACGCCCGGATTCTTAACAATTAAATCCGCATTCTTGAAATCCTGTTCCCGGTGTTTGCCCAAAACAAAATTAATCTTCTGCTTTCCCAAACGATCCAGTTGGGGCTTCAATTGTTCCTTGGTTTTCAAATCCGTCACCGTCACTCTGGCGCCTTGCGCAATTAAAAAGCGGGTGACGGCTATGCCGCTGCCCTCTTCGTAAAGGCCCAAACCCATGACCGTGACTTTTTTGTTTTTGAGATTCAACATTACCTCCAACCCCCTCGGTCCATCAGGAAAGTGACCAGCCCGATGACCGCCATAATGGCGGCAATAACCCAAAAACGCATCACCACCTTGGATTCAGGCCAGCCTAGAGCTTCAAAATGATGATGTATAGGCGAGGAAAGAAAGACTTTCTTCCCTTTCCTTAATTTTTTTGAAATCATCTGGATGATTACGGATCCGGATTCCACGACAAATAACAACCCAATGATCGGCAGAAGGATGACGGCGTTAGTCAGAAGAGCGATTACAGCCAAAACCACGCCCAAAGACATAGCGCCCGTGTCTCCCATGAAAAAACGGGCCGGCGGAATATTGAACCAAAGGAAAGCCAGGAGAGCGCCTACAATGGCGGCGCAGAAAGTGGCTAGATCATAACGGCCCTGGACAAAAGCGATGGCGCCAAAAGCCAGAAAGGAGGTCAGCAGAGTGCCTCCGGCCAACCCATCCAGGCCGTCTATCTCATTAACGGAAAAAGCCGTGGCCACCACCACAAAGATGACAAAAGGAATATACCACCACCCGATATTAAACGTCGCCACAAAAGGGATCCGGACAAAATCCCATTCCAGCTTGAAAAAAAACCACCAAGCCACCACGCAAGCGATTAGAGCATACACGGCTAAACGATGCTTCATGGAAAGTCCTCCGCCGCACGGCCCTATTTTCCGGATATTCAAATAATCATCCACTAGACCGACTAAAGCGGCGGCTACCAAAGCGCCTAAGGGCAAGAGAGTCTGGGAGCGGCTTAAAAAACTGAGCTGTTCAAAAGTCCCGCCCAGCCATTGGCCTAAATAGTAAAAAAGAATGGCAAAAACCGCGACTGTGACCCAGATCAAGATTCCGCCCATAGTCGGCGTGCCGGATTTACCCTGATGCATCTGGGAAAAGATGGGCGCATCCGAGGAAGCCCGTATTTGTTTTCCCATTTTATGCTTATACAAAAAATTGGTCAGGAGAGGCGTCCAGGCAACAGTGACTATGAACGCCAAAAAAGCAAAGAAGAAGACTTTAATAATAAAGAAATCCACAGGCATATTACAGATTTGTGTAAATGATTAATAAACCGAATAAAAGCAGGAAGATATTAAAGATCAAAGCCGAGACAGAAAGAAGATGGCTTAAAACCTGGTATTTAAGGTAAAAGAAAAAACTTAAAATGAAATTAACCGCTATAATTAAAATACCGAGTAAAGGAGCCAGCAGAAGAACAAACCAATTACTAAGAGCACTAATTCCAAAATAAATGTTATAATAGGAGATGACGTACTCTGTGGATCCTTTGAAATTAAAAATCAAAGCCAGCCAAATGGAGGCATTGATGATAAAAGCAAGGGTTAATGAGACAATAATGGACTTATCTCTTTTAGCCGGACTGGAGAGAACTGCTTCGCGGAACTTGAATAAAGGCATAAATGGTTGTTGATAACTCAATTATACAAATTTTAACCAAAAATGTCTAACTCTTGACAATTTATCTAAATCATGGTAATATAATAAATTAAAATAAATAAATTTAACAAAAATATGAATTCTGACAATGTTTTCAGCGCCAAGAACTTAAAAACCATCGTTTTTGTCGCTATCCTCGTTACAGCCATCACTTTCGGCGCCAGCTTCCTTCAGCCGGTAAAGTATAAATCCTCAGCCAAACTTCTGGTGGTTTTCAACCAGAAAAACATGGATGTCTACACAGCATCTCAAACCGCCAATTATATTGCCAACGTCTTGAGCGAGGTGGTTTATTCGGATTCTTTCATAGACCAAGTTTACAAGAATGATTTCAGTCTTAAAGACAATCTCGGAATAGATTCGGAAAAAAGGATGAGAAACTGGAAAAAGGCCGTAAATGTCCAAATCCAGGAAAACAAGGGCATTATGATTATCGACACTTACGATCCGGATGCTAAACAAGCCAATCTCTTGGCGCAGTCAATTTCCTACACCATCGTGACCAAACACACCTTGTATCATGGTTCAGGCGACCAAGTAGAGATTAAGATGATCGGTTCGCCGACTGTTTCCGATAAATGGGCTCAGCCTCAAATCTTAAGGAACACTCTCATCGGACTAGTCGCCGGCTTGATCCTAGGCTTTACCTTTGTCGTGATCTTTCCGGAACAAAGGGTATTGGCCTTCTTAGGCGGCAGAAGAGCTAGGGGCAGACAAGATGAAACCATTGATCTGATCCAGGAAGAAATTGAAAACGCCAGCGAAAAGATCGAGGAGACCAAGGAACTGATAGATTCCATTGATTCCAATCTGGATCATATAAAGAAATAATCCGCCCTTTGGCTTATGGCGGCTGAAAACACAACCCAAGGGACCAAATCCGACTTAGCCTACACTATTATGGCCTTTGTCTATTTGGCCTCTTTTATTATCATCTCCATTTTCTTCGGACTCTCTCCATTGCTCTTCGCTGTCTTTGCCATCATTGCCGCGATCTTCGTCCTGCCTCATCCTGAATTAGGGCTCTCCCTCATCCTGGGATTGACTATGATCTTTGAAAGATTCTTCACTCTCCAGCCGATTATCATCGACCAAAACGCGATTTATAAGATATATCCCTTGGATTTAATCATCGGACTCACTATTATCGGCCTGCTGATCAAGTTATGGAAGAACCGGAAGGAAAAAATAAATTGGCAACTGCCGGAAATGTTCCTCCTGCTTTTCATCTTCTTCGCCGTAGCGTACTTCATCCGAAGCGTCATTGATCTGAATGCAGATCTAAGCGTTTCTTTCAGCACCCTTAAAAACTACGCTTTCTATCCCCTCCTGTATTTCCTCACAATTTTTCTGGTAAGGAATAAAAAGGTTTTTGAAAAGATCTCCCTTCTCATGATCTTCTCCGGCGTGGGCATAATCTTTTTCATTGGCTTCGGTTTGGTTAGCGGCCAGGGACTTTGGACCGAATTCACGCCTCTTTCCACCGCCGGCGTCAGACTGCTAGCCGGCACCCATGCCTTTTACCTGATCCTCATCTCCCTCATCGTCCTCTCCCTTCTGGCTTTCAAGAGATTCTGGAATCCTCCCTTCATTACCGTTGTCTTGGGAATCTGGTTCTTAGGCATCCTTGGGTCTTTAATGCGCCATCTCTGGCTGGCTCTGGCCGTAGGTGTCTTCGGCTTGCTCCTGACCATCCCTGGAAAAAACAAAAAGATTTTGGCTGGTTACAGTATTAAAGTCGGCCTCATGGCCCTGACTCTGGCGGCTTTTTCTTTCCTTTTCCTGAATTTCTTTCCGACTAACGAAATCTCCAAAAATTTTCTAGCCAACTTCAGCAGCTTCCAAGAAAGAGTCGTTTCCATTTCTGCCGGCGCTTCAGACACGAGCATTAACTGGCGCTTCGGCATCTGGCGGTCTGCTTTGGATTCTTGGATGGACAACCCTCTCTGGGGCACCGGACTAGGCAGACAGATTCCTTTGGAGCTCCGGGATTGGAAGACTTTTGAAGAAGTGAGGAACTTGCATAACTCCCCTTTGGCCATCATGGTGCAGACCGGAATCATTGGATTCGCTCTTTTCCTGGCCTTCCTAATCTCCCTTCTTAAATTAAGCTGGAATAATCTTAAGAAAATTGATCCGGAATTAAAGCCATACTGCTTCGGCATCGGAGCTGGCGTCCTAGTTTTCCTTTTTGCCAGCCTTTTCCAACCGTATCTGGAAACCAACCTCTACGGCGCCATCTTCTGGATCTTCCTGGGACTGCTAAGGACCGATGCTAATTTGAAACAATCATGAAAATCCTCCAAGTAAACAAATTCTTTTTTTTAAAAGGCGGAGCGGAAACCTACTTTTTCAATCTTCTGGATCTGCTGAAAAAACACGGCCATAAGGTTTTTGCCTTTTCCCAAAAAAATGTAAAGAATTTTCCTTCAGCCGAAAAGGGATACTTTGTCTCCAATCTGGATCTTTCCAAGATTAATTTCAGCCTGGTTAAAATACTGCGGATCTTCTGGTCTGGCGAAGCGAAAAAGAAAATGGCAAGGATTATCAAGGAAAAAAAGCCTGACTTGATCCATTTCCACAACATCTACCACCAACTCTCCCCTTCTGTCTTGATTCCTGCCAAGAAAGCCGGGGTTCCGACTGTCATGACCGTCCACGATTTTAAGTTAATCAGGCCGGAATACACCCTGAGAGCGGACGGAAAAAAAACCAAAGGCTCTTTTGTCCGTTTCCTGCTTAATCTTGAGTTTTCTTTCCATCATTTCCTGGATGTCTACCAAAAAAACGTGGACGTGTTCCTGGCTCCTTCCGAATTCGTAAAAAACCAACTGGTTAAAAACGGTTTTAAAGAGAAACAAATACAAGTCTTGCCTCTTTTCCTGGATCTGAAAAAATATGATTCAATCTCTCCGGTAAAAGGAAAATACATCGTCTTCTTCGGCCGTCTGGATGAGTCTAAAGGCGTGGATGTCCTAATCAAGGCTTTTAATTCCCTTAAGACCAAAACAAAGTTAAAGATCGTAGGCGCTGGTCCGGAAGAAAACAATCTTAAAAAAATCGCCAACGGAAATGTGGAATTCACCGGGTTTAAATCCGGAAACGATCTAATACGGATAATTAAAGGTTCCTTGTTCGCTGTCTTCCCTTCCCGCGTCCATGAAACATTCGGTTTAAGCATTCTGGAAAGTTTCGCCTGCTTTAAACCGGTCATTGCCACTGATGTCGGCGCCTTTCCGGAATTAATAAATGAAGAAAACGGGATTTTAATCGGGGTCAACAAAGAAAAGCAGCTGGCTCAAGCTATTTCCAAACTATTATCCAATCCTAATAAGGTAAAAATAATGGGAGCAAGCGCCAGGAAAACGGCGGAAAAGTTCTCGCCGGAAAAACATTACCAAAAATTGGAAGCGATTTACAAGAAGCTAATCCAATGAAAAAATATATCATTTTAATCCTCTTTTTACTTGTTCCGAGCCTAAGCTCGGCTTTTACTCTGCCCGAACACGACTTTCCTCGGACTGCTAATCTGTTCTGGCGAACGCCCGTAATCGACGAAGAAGTGAGGGAATTGGCCAAATGGGATCTCTTGGCTCTGGACATGTCCGCCCAACAAAACAGCGCGGAACAGATCCGGGCGATCAGGAAACTCAATCCCAGCATCATCATCCTAGCTTACACGACTGCAGATGAAATTCCCCGGGAAAGATTAAAAATCTCGGAACCCTCAGGCGTTGGTTTGTGGCACGATCTGGCCAGTGGCATCAAGCCCCAATGGTATTTGAAAACCACTTCCGGGAAAAATATTTCCTGGTGGGGGGGCAACGTTTCCACTAATCTTTACGCGCCGGATGAAAACGGAACGACATATGCGGACTATCTCTCCGACTTCCTTCAAAAAAAAGTCTTAGCTACCGGTCTGTGGGACGGTCTTCTGTTCGACAGCGTCTGGCAGAACGTCTCCTGGGTAGATCCTGAAATTGACATGGACGATGACGGCCAGAAAGAAAGCGGGTCTTTCAACGACAATCTATGGCAACAGGGGCATATTAATTTCTTTAAAAAATTAAGAGAGAAATTCGGAAACAAGTATTTAATCCTGGGCAACGGAGACGGCCTGTACCACTCATACATCAACGGCCGGATGTTCGAGGGATTCCCGGAATACTACGAAGACGGCTGGACCGGATCCATGCAAAGGTATATGGATAACAATATTAACGGCTACCAGCCGAGGATTAATGTCATCAACTCAGATTCCAATAATACCGGCAACAAGGCGGATTACAAAACCATGCGCTACGGACTTGCAAGCACTCTGCTTTACAACGGCTACTACAGCTTCGACTTCGGCACCCGGTTGAGAGAGCATTTCTGGTGGTATGACGAATATGACGCTTACCTGGGAAAACCCAAATCTTCGGCTTTCAACCTTTTGGACAGGAACAATAAAGAAATCAAGTCGGGTGTCTGGCAAAGGGATTTTGAAAGCGGCGTGGTTCTGGTTAATTCCACCGATTCAGCCCAAAAAATCTCTTTTGATTCCGAATACGAAAAAATCCACGGGACGCAGGATGCCAAGACCAACAACGGATCAATTATCAACTCCCTGGAAATTCCCAAGGAAGACGGGGTCGTCCTGCTTCGGCCCATTGAAAAAATCGAGGACGCGGTTTTTCTGAATGGTTCATTCGCCAGGATTTTCAACGGCTCGGGCCAAGTTGCCAGAACCGGATTTTTCGCCTATATCCAGAAATTCAGAGGCAGCACCAAGATTATATACTCAGACATCAATAACGACGGGGAAAAAGAAGTCTTGGCCTCGGACAAGAGCAAAATAACCATATATGATTCGCACGAGGATTATGTCGGCTCTTTCTATCCCTACGGAGAATCCTTTAAAGGAGGGGTTAATTTCACTTTGGCGGACTTGAACAAAGACGGAAAAATGGAAATCATAACCAGTCCGGAAACAGGCGGTTCCAATTTAATTAAAACTTTCAACTACGAAGGGTGGCCTGTCGGCCAAAGCTTTTACGCCTACCGCCAAGCTTGGAAAAATCTGGGATCAAACGTAGCAGCCGGAGATGTCAATGGCGATGGAGAGATTGAAATAATCACCGGCGCGGGATTCGGAGGCGGTCCTCATGTGAAAATTTTCGACAAAAATGGTAAAATATTAAAAGAGTTCTTTGCCTACGGCCTTAAGTTCCAAGGCGGGGTCAATGTAGCTTCCGGAGACACCAACGGCGACGGGACAGACGAGATCATTACCGGAGCTGGTTTTACGGGCGGACCTCACGTTAAAATCTGGGATAAAAACGGAAAAGTGCTTTCCCAATGGTTTCCATACAACAAAACCGGACATGAAGGCGTCAAGGTGGCTTCTTCAGACGTAAATCATGACGGCCTGGATGAAATTCTAACCTTGACCACCAACGTCTTTACCACGAGCTATCTGAAATAATATGCCAAAGAAAAAGAAAATCGAAACAATTGAAGTTTTACCCATGGTCAGGGAGGATTCTTCTATTAGCTTAAATCCGGAAAACCTGAAAAAAGGAGGGAATATTGTCATCGGCACTCTTAATATCTTCACTTCTCCGGTCAAGAAAAAATTAGAGGAGCATTACAAAACCGAAAGCGACAAATTCGGGTATTGGCATTTAATCACAGACATTGTCTTAGCCGCAATCATCCTTTTTCTGGCCATTTTCAATATCTGGATCCTGACCTCAGGCGAATGGGGACTGAGCAAGAAGATAGATTTAAATATTAATTTGGATCAGGCCATAAGCGGACAATCCGTGACTTACACTATTAATTACAAAAACAACAGCAAGAGCCGGCTCAAAGAAACAACTCTGGCGGTTAATTTCCCTCCAGGATTAGTTAATGTTTCAGTTGAACCTTCTTCCCTGTTTTCTTCACCGACCAACACATTCAATCTAGGACAGATAGATCCGGGCGCTAACGGAGAAGTCCGGATCAAAGGCATCTTGTTCGGGGATGCTAATCTGCCTTCGGTCTTGGGCGCCACTCTTAACTTCCTGCCGGAAAACAGCGCCAGGCACCAGCAGAAGAATGCTGTCCGCAAAGACACTGTTACAGAATCTTTGGTTAAAGGAGAGATAATCGCTCCGGACAAAGTCTCAAGCGGCCAGATTTTCGACCTGGCCATTAAATACATTAATGGCTCAGAGTGGGAAATCCCTCTAATGAACATTGTGGAAAACTTCAAGGAAGCGGGGCTGGAAACAGATGTTGCCGGGGCTTTAACAGTGGAGGATATCAAGCCTAAAACTGAAGGAGAAATTAAATTAAAAGGCAAATTTATTCTGAACAAAGAAAGCCGTAAAGTTAAGTTGACTAGTTCTTTGCAAATCGTCCTAGGTCAAATCAAGCTCTTGCAGCCGACAACTGCCAAGGAAATCGAGGTGATTCCCTCTAAATTAGTTTTGGAACTAATCCCGGAAAAAAGCATTGTTTCTTTGGGTGAAAATATTAATTACACGCTTAAATACCAGAACCAGGAAGATTTTGACATCGTCTCTGCCAAATTCATTTTAAAAACAGATCCGGAAATCACCGGGGGTGTTATTCTGGGGCCGGGATTAATACTTTCAAAAAAATCCGGGGAAATTAAGTTTTCCGCCAAAATCAAGGAATTGAAACTAGACCGAAAAAATCCTGTTCTTGAATCTTGGATTGAGGCAGATTACAGATCCAAGCAGGATCCAGACCTGCAAAGCTTTGCTTTCAGCGGAAAACAAGAGCAGAAGATAAAGACGAACCTGGTTTTCAAAGCTTTTGCCCGCTACTACACGGCCGAAGGAGACCAATTGGGAGTCGGTCCCCTGCCTCCACAGGCGGGACAAACCACTAAATACTGGATCTTCCTCAGCCTGGAAAACTGCTGCAACGACGCCAAAGACATTGCCATTACCGCCCGCTTGCCCAAGAATGTTTCCTTAACCGACAAAACCAGCACGACTGAAGACCAGGGAATCAAATACGACGAAAATTCAAGGGAAATCAGCTGGAAAATTTCCAAAATCAAGGCACCTTCAAATTTCTTTCCTTCCGTAGGCTCAGTTTTTGAAATAGCGCTTACTCCATCGGCTGAACAGGCTGGTCAGACAGCCCTCCTTTTGGAAAATATCCGCTTGACAGCCATGGACGAGTTTACAAGCGAAGTTATTGCCAAAAACCTGGATAATATTACTACCAACCTCATCTTAGACGCTTTAGAGACTAGAGGAGGAATAATTAGAAAATAATAAATAGCTAAATTTAGAGAAAATACCCATATTTTATGGTATTTTTTTGTTTTCCCTATTGACAAATTTCTGTATTCTTGCTACAATAGTTTATTAAACAGTGGCTAGTAAAGCGCTGTTTAACGAAACTTGAAAACTGAAAACCTAAGTGAATACGGACACGTCCCTATATAGACGGGTTCGGTTAGCGTGTTGTGTAATATGAGAGAGGCCGTGTAAAGAAGCACGGACTCAAACTTACAAAAAAAGGAGAAGAGAAAGATGAAGACAAGTAGCTCGACCCTGATTGTGACGATAGTCACGGCGATGGCCACCGCCCTGTGTGGCTGCCCCTTACCACAACAGGCAAACCTGGTTTGCCAAATGATGACGTTCGACGAATCGACCGGGGTGATGATCCCCGGTAACTATGTCTCGCAACTCAACTTCACCCCCGCCCCGAAAGGCGTGTATGCTCGGCTGACCGAGCAACGCGTTACGCGGGGAAGTGTGGAATTCCTGTTGGGCGACGGCAGCCGGCACACCATGCCCTTGTCAACCATTGATGAGAAGTCTGACGATGAGAAATGTTTCGAGTGCGTCCCGCCGGCATTAGCCGGAGCAGTGGTAGTCGCGGGATTAATTATCCCGACCATCATCTTCCTTAACGACAAGGAAGTGGATGTAGTGATTCCTGTGGGATCATACGTCGTCAACTACACCCTGACGGTGGAGTTGGCTGGAGGCCAGAAATGGCTCACCACATTCGGCGGTCCGTTGGACGGCTCCACGCCTCCGAACGAAGGCGCCAGCACTCTGAATGTGAAAGTGCAAGGCCAAGGCAAGGTCTACGTCAAAGAAGCTGACGAGTATGTCGATTCGTCAGCGACCTATGATGTCAATCTCGGCGCGGAAGTGCACTTCATCGCCATCCCACAAGATGGCAACCATCTTGTGGGATGGAAAGTTAATGGTCAGGATGGCGTAAACACGTTGGAAGCTATGGTAACCATTGAGTCGGATGTCGTCGATGTTACGGCGATTTTCGCGCAAGACGGCGCCCCGGAAGACACGACCCCGCCGGTTATAACGCTCAACGGGAGCAATCCCACGAGCTTGACGATCGGCACGGTCTGGAATGATCCTGGCGCCTCGGCGGTTGATGCAGTGGATGGGATCTGCGCGGTTGCGATCACTGGCACGGTGAATACGAACGTCGTGGGAACGTACGCCATCACGTATACGGCTGCCGACAAAAAGGGTAATTCCTCGTCGGTGACGCGCACTGTGAATGTGGTTCATTCCACGGCTGACACGACCCCGCCGGTTATAACGCTCAACGGGAGCAATCCCATGAGCATCATCGTGGGCCAACCATTCACAGATCCGGGCGCCTCGGCGGTTGATGCAGTGGACGGCGTTTGCAAAGTCTTTGCAACCGAAACAGTCAATGCAGCAATGATTGGCGCATACACGATTACATACACGGCTGCCGATTCGAAGGGCAATACCTCCTCGATGACGCGGACGGTCAATGTCATCGCGGTGGACAATCCAATCAACATCGTCCTAACGT
>CAYIIA010000005.1:0-17813 GCA_964363385.1 uncultured Gammaproteobacteria bacterium | reverse complement strand
CGACTAAACCCGGAGAAGGTGGTATAATACTGGATAAGGAAGTCATCAAGGAATATTTGCAAAAAACCCATCATCTTTACGACCGGGCCGGAGAACAGCACTACAACATCATTTCCGCTTTGCATAAATCCCTAAGAGGTTCGGACGCAAATGCGTCTTTGTACTGGCTGGCAAGAATGTTGGAAGCCGGAGAAGATCCGCTTTACATCGCCCGTCGTTTGGTCCGTTTCGCTTCCGAGGATGTGGGCTTGGCTAATTCCCGCGCTTTGGAGCAAGCCGTAGCCGGCTACAACGCCTGTCATTTCATCGGGATGCCGGAATGCAATGTGATTCTCGCCCAAGTCGCAGTGTATCTGGCCAAATGCAAGAAAAGCAATGAGTTGTACACGGCTTGCAACCAAGCAAAGAAGGACGTTAAGGAAACCATGGACGAGCCCGTGCCGTTGCATCTGAGGAACGCGCCTACGCAATTGATGAAGGATTTAAATTACGGGAAAGATTACAAATATTCTCCGGATTTCAATTACCAGGAGGAACAGGATTATCTGCCGGAGAGTTTAAGAGGCAAGAAATATTTAAACATATGATCCAAGAAAAAGCCGCCGGCTTCATCGTTTTCAGGAATCATCCCAAATCCGGGTTGCAGTATTTGGTTCTGTACCACCGGGGGAACTACTGGAATTTTCCCAAAGGCGGAGTCGAGCCGGGAGAAAGCGAGCTGGAAACCGCTCTTAGGGAATTAAAGGAAGAGACCGGAGTCAAGGACGTTAAAGTGGTGGACGGCTTCAGGCAGCAGACCCAATTCTTTTTTAAAGGCGACGAAGGGCTGATTAAAAAAGATTTTGTCCTGTATCTGGCCCAGGCCCCGATGAGCGCGGAGGTGATCACTTCAGACAAATATTCCCATCATGAACAGATCAATGGTTATGCTTGGTTCGATTTCAAAAATGCCATGAAGGTTTTGAAATTCAAGAATTTGAAAGAGATTCTCAAGGAAGCGGATTCATTCATTAATTCCAAAATCAAGAAATAAACATATGGAAGAAAAAATCGGGAAGATCACCCACTATTTCGGCAAGATCGGCGTCGCGGTGATAGAGCTCACCGACGGCTCTCTTAAAGCCGGGGACAAGATCAAAGTCCTGACCCATGATGGCGAGTTCGAGCAAGAAGTCTCGTCCATGCAGGTGGACCACCAGGAAGTGGCCACTGCCAAGAAGGGCGAATCCGTGGGCCTGAAAGTGGACAATCCGGTCAAGGAAGGCAACGAGGTTTTCAAGGTAGCGTAATGGAAAAACCGAAGTTGTTGCTCCATGCTTGCTGCGCGCCTTGCAGCGGATTCTTAGCGCGGGAATTATCCCGGGATTTTTCCGTGTCCATGTATTTTAATAACCCCAATATATTTCCTTTAAAAGAATGGGAAGCCAGGAAGCAGGAAGCCAAGAGTTTTTTTGAAAAAGAAAAAATTGATTTCATAGAAGAGGAGCATGATCATGGTTCTTGGCTGGATTTGATCAAGGGTTTGGAACAAGAACCGGAAAGAGGCAGGAGGTGCGTTTTGTGCTACAATTTCCGTTTGGAACAGACTGCTCGGCATGCCAGAGAAAACGGTTTTGCGTATTTCACCACGACACTAAGCATTAGTCCGCACAAGGATGCCAGAGCAATCAATTATTTGGGAAAAGCGCTGTCAAAGAAATACAAAGTGAAATTTCTAGAGGGGGACTTTAAAAAGAAGGATGGTTTTAAAAAAGCCATGGCTTTCAGCCATAACCACGACTTTTACCGCCAGCACTATTGCGGCTGCGAATTTTCCATTGCCAAAGATGGATAAAGAGTGGTATAATTTGATTATAAGTAATCTACGATAAAAGCATGAAGAAAACGATCCTAATTTCCTTAATCGGTTTGGTTTTGATTTTAGCTGGTTGTGCCAAGCAAGCGCCAATCACAGATCAGAATATTAATCAGCCAGTAGCTAATACCGATCAAAATGTCAACCCTCTTTTAAAAATTACAATCCCATCACAGGAAGGATGTGCTTATGTTTATGACGAGGCTAGTTATAGAGAAATTTTAAAATACCAGAAAGGGGAAGTTATTAGAAGGGACCAGCTATTAGATAATTTACCAGCCGAAATTAAGTATGAATTGGTGTCATATTTGAATTCGCAGTTTTCAATTACGCAAGTATGCAAACTTGGCAATACAGCTTTTGCCTATAACCTTGTGTATGAAGATCAAAAAGGATATGTAGATTATGTCATCGCCTTTTTTAAGTGGGACGGCAAGCAGCTTTATTCAGGTATTGACTCTCCGCAACAATACTCCGAAGACAAGTATAAGCCGCCGGTTGGGCCTAATTTTGGATGCGGAATTGAGCAGCTGACCTTGGATTATATTGATTACAAATGTGGTTGGGGCGACGGACCGGCGGGAGAATCTAAAACTTATCGCACAAATTTTAATGGAAGACCAGCTTTTATATTAAAAGATAGTTCAACCGTAAATGGAGTTGAAACTTTGAAATAAAAGCATTTAAAAATACGTTTAGAGCACAGAGATAAGATAAGTTATTCTAAAAGACCGGCGTCCGTAAAGAGCGTCGGTTTTTTTGATTTTAGAGACAAAATAAAAAGCTCCTACACCGACCGATGTCAATGTAGGAGCGAAGCGAATAGGGCGTAGCCGCAGATTGTGCGCGGTTTGGCTTAGTATACCAACTCGATTTGGTAGCCCAGCCCTGTTGTAAGGTCAAAGTCTACCGAATCGCCGGCATAGTAATAGGGTGTCCCATTTTCCGGGGTGATATTGAATCCAGTGGCCATATAACTGCCGCCATTGATCGAATATCCCATTACCGCAACTCTGGATCCCCAAATATCAGAGTAGATGCCTGAGCTGTCGTAAAGCGAATGCGTAAGCCGGTATTCTCCGCCGGTGACAGTCAACGAGCCAAGACTCGTTTCGTCGTTGGCCGATAATCTTAGCACGCGTTCCGCTTTGCCCACTACCACTCCTTGATCCCGGAATTCTACTTCAATAGCCTTGATCCCGGGGGTTAGAAAATATCCGCGGAAAAAGTAGGAGTAATAACCGTTTTCAACACGCGGATAACCATGGGTCTGATCATGCGGATTCACGATATACACGAAGTCATCACCCATGCGAAAGGTATGTGCGGGATAAGCGCCAACGTCACCAGTCCAATAGAGACGGAAAGAGATGTCTGTCACCGCTTGAGACCCTCCTTCAATCTCGAAGAAGAATTCGTCTGCTTCATCTCCTCCTTCAACAGGATTGATCGGATCAACAGTGACATTGATTGATCCAGTATCCTCGTTGTTAATATAAGTGGCGACTAGATTATTACCGTCAAGCTTATCGAAGATCGTCCAGCCTTCCTCTATGGCCGTCCCAGTTGTGTCAACTGGAACCGTCACAGTAGCGCCGTCATCATCGTAAGTCTTGAAAGCAACGATTATCGCATTATTCGGCACTACAATGCCGAAAGTCTTGCGTCCGTCGGAAACCGTGGTTGCAAGACCAGGAAATTCCTCGCCGGTCATAGCCACTAACCATGCTTGCCGCGCGGCCGTTTCTGATGCCACCGCATTAGGGAAATTATTAGCTTCCCCATTGCAGATGAATTGTGCAGTCCGTTCAAGCTCAACCTCTACGGACGTTGCTTGGCCGGCGGCCACCGTTGCTGTCGCGTTCTTTTCCCAGCCGATGTTATAGACGTCATCTGTTGATAATCCGGCAAAGATTTTCAACGCATAGTCTCCCGGGTTTAGATTCGGAATACTCAGCGAGAAGCTGGAATCCGGGTTGATCGTCGCCACTATCTCAGTGGGTTCAATGCCATTACTGGAGTAATTCACTGTAATCTCGGTCGTAAGGTCGGCTATTTCCGTAAACACTTGGTTGAGTTCGTCAGCCGTCAGACTGTAACCGTCGAGCGCCTTCATCGGGCTTTGCGTGAATAGCTTGCCATTGATGTCAATGCTCCCTGTCTTTGTCGCCGGATTGTCGCCATTGGTCGGTCCCTGTTCTTCGGGACTCGGCGTATGCGGTTGATACGGAACGCTGTAATTCCCGTTGTTGTGCGGGCAGCCGATAAAAGCCATAACAACCAAACAAACCATCATTACTTTTACTAACTCATTCATCTTTATTCTCCTTCTTGTTTTTTTCCTAGATTAGCCAGTGAACCTTTTATCGAGGATGTGGCATATTGGCCGCAACCTCGTTTTTTAATTGATTAAATTGTCAATGTTCAGGGCTAAAATTGGTTAGCCTTAACTCCATAATAATACCACATTTAACAATATCTGTCAATAGTTATGTTGATAATTTATCTAAATTTAAACAAAATGTCTCATGTTTAAGAGTTATATTTTTGGGTTTCAGCCCATTATTTCAGTTTAAAGCTTAAAGCGGATAATGCTAAGATTAGAGATATACAGGTAATCTAATAGGCACTCTAAAGAAACAAAAATTATGAAGATTTCTGTTTTTTTATTGGAAATGGTATAATCCAAACCATATGATGCCGGAGAAATGGGAACAAATTAAGAGCCAGATCTTGGATGCTTTCAAGGATGTTGAGATTGCCACCGATGAATTGGAAGAGCCGGAAATAGGGGAAAAAGAAACAGTTTTGTTTACCGGGCCTTTGGGCAAGATGAAGTTGGAATACATTTCCCGGCCCGTGGTTTTAGACAAGGTCACTCACGGCTCTCGCCGGATCGGTTCCCAGACCGAAGTGGAGTATGTATATTCGGAAACCGAAAAAACCCATCAGCTTAAAGCTTCAAAATGGGATGAAGATTCCGACGGCTGGGCGGAAATAGACCTTAAGCAATCATTCAATCTCTAATGTTCGGATTTGTAAATCACAAAAAAATAATGCAAAGAGCCGTTTTTTGCGGAATCGGCGAAGCTTTGTATATTGCTTTTGTCGCCTCTTTCGCCTTTATCGGCGGACAGATGTTTCCGGATGAATCGACAGGCATGATTTTCAATATGGCCTCGGTTCTAATCATTCTGGTTATCGGCGTTGCCGTCTCCGCTCTCCTTATCTTCGGCTATCCTTTGTATTATTTTTCCCAAAAAAAATACCGCGAAGCCGTTATGTTCGCCGTTACTGCCTTAGGCACACTCTCCTTTATTCTAGCCTTCACTCTTTTATCCGGAGTAATTATTTTTTAACCATATGCAAAACAATTCTAAATTAATCGTTTCCATCTTGGCGGTTTTTGCCGTCCTCTCAAGCGCCCTGGTCTCCGTGATTTTTGTCGCCTCGCTCCAGTCAAAAGTGGCTGGAGAATATCAGGAAAACAAGATGGCGGTCTTGGAACAGAATTATCCGAACAATCTGAAGGAAGCCCTGGGAGATTATCTCAATCAGGCGGAAACCGCAAACAGCCTGGAAGCGGTTTTAGCCGAAACAACGGAAATCAAGAATGCGTTCCTGTCTTGGAAAGTGGCGCCGGAATCAAAGGATATTCATTTGAAGGCAGTCATTTTGGTTTCAGCCATTGAATCACTGGCTCAGCAAGGCAATGCCGGCGAAGTTTCCCTGAAACTGAGTGAATTAAAAGCGCTTTTAAACGATCTATGATTTTTGCCTTAATCCGGGTTCTGCCGTTATCCCTGCCGGTCATCAATTTTCTGTTGCTTAAAACCCTTTTTTACTTTCCTGCCGGCTGGTTCTGGTTTTTAATTATGCTTCTGGCTTTAAACGGAATGTTTTTCTGCCTGGTTCATGTCAAAAAGAAAAACAAGAAAATTTTTCTTTTAGCGGCTCATTCTTCCGTTTTTATCCTCGTCGGATTTGTTTTTACCCTGACCCTGAGCAATCCTTGGTTCATTAATTCATTCCTCTTGGTTTGGTCTTTGGTTTATTTGGTGTATCTGGAGTCTGCATTCCATTATTTTTACGAAACCCGCAAAGACATCATTTTTGACCTGAAAAACGTCGTAAACTATTCCGGGATCATAGTCTTTTTTCTGGCTGCCGTCGCTTTGTTCAATTTCTATCTTTTCCTCGGCTTGAGTTGGTGGTGGATCCTGCCGGCCGTCTTGATCCTCTCCCTCATCTTATTGCTGAATCGTTTCATTTTTTCTGAATTTAAAGATTACTGGATCCATATCGCCGTTATTTGTTTAATCATTTTGGAATTTCTGGTTGTTTTGCTGGTTTTACCCTTTAGTTTGTACATCCTTGCTTTACTTCTGGTTTTAGCGTATTATCTTCTTAGCTCGCTGGCCGCTCTCTCCCTTTCCGGAGGACTCAAAGCCCGGTCGGTCTGGCTTTATTCCATTTTTGTCTTAATTTCGGCGGTTCTGGTCTTAGGCACTTCAATTTGGATTTAGTATATGAAAAAAAACTTTTGGTTCATCCTTTTGCCCATAATCCTGGGTTTGGCCGGGGGCGCGGCGGCCGCGGTTTTGTTTTTTTTATTGGGAAATATTCTGCCTTTCGGCCGGCTCAACGTCGATTCAGACCAGAATGGCCAGGTCGTCATTGACCAGCCTAAAAATGTCATTGTGGAACAGGATCTGCAAATCCAGCAGATTGAAAACAACCTTCTTCCAGTCCTAGTCAATATATATTATTCAAAGAAAGGAACGACAGTAGCCAGCCAAGCCTTTTTGCCCTCCGAGATTTTAGGCCAGGGATTTGTTCTGACCGCGGACGGTTGGATAGTAACGACCAAAAGCGTCATTGGCAATCTAAAGGGAAAATACACAGCCGTAGGTTACCAGAGCAAGCAGTATGATCTGGAAAGTTTCGTGGTGGATGAAGCGACCGGAATAGTCTTTGCCAAGATGCCGGCTCAAAGCCTGACAGTGGCGAAATTAGGACAGAGCAAGGAGCTGACTCTGGGCCAGAGCCTGGTGGCCGTTTGGAATCGGGATCGTTTAAACCTGGCTCAAGTGGAGGAGATCGGATATGATTTTACAGGCGCTTCAGGCATTAATCTGTCGACAGAAAAACTAGTTAAAAAATTATCTTTAGGCTTGCCTTTAACCAAAGGGCAAAATGGAGCAATAATCGCCAATTTTAAAGGAGAAGTGGTCGGTGTCGCGGATTCAGGCAAAGCGATCCTGGTGGATGATTTCAAGAATATAATTGACTCTGTCTTGAGCGCCGGGAAGATTGTCAGGCCAGTCTTAGGTTTGACCTACATAGATCTTTCCCAAGTGGACGGATTAATTAGTTGGGGCGACAAGGGAGCGTATGTGGCGGGTGTTTTAAAGGCCAGCCCGGCCTTTGGCCTGATTAAGGAAGGCGATGTGATTAAGAAAGTGAATGACGAAGAACTCAGCGTGTTCAATGGATTGGCCGAAGCCGTGAGTGTTTACAAGCCAGGAAACAAGATTGAGCTTTTAATTTTAAGGTCCGGCAAGGAAGAGAGAGTTTCGGTGATATTGAAATAGCAGATGGATAATTGGCGGGTGTCGGCGCGGCATCCCGTTTTTTTGTCTTTTCTTCGGTTTTGGGATATAATACGGCCGTAAACCAAACATTTAAAAGCCTCTTTTTAATGAGGTTTTTGCCTTTTTTCCATATGTCTTTTATCCATCTCCACACTCACTCGCATTACTCTATGCTTGATGGCCTGGGCAAGATCGAGGATTTAGTTGCTAAAGCTGTTTCCTACGGTATGCCGGCTTTGGCTTTGACGGACCATGGCAATATGTACGGTGCCGTGGAGTTTTACCAAAAATGCAAGAAGGCCGGGATAAAGCCCATTATTGGAGTAGAGGCGTATGTAGCCAGGAACGGACATTTAAATAAAAGGGCGCAGATCGACGGCAAGCCATATCATTTAATCCTTTTAGCCAAGAATGAAACCGGCTACCGCAATTTAATAAAGCTGACCTCTATTGCATATCTAGACGGCTTCTACTACAAGCCCAGGATAGATTTTGAGTTGCTTCAGAAATACCATGAAGGAATTATTTGCTCTACCGCTTGTCTTCATGGAGAATTAGCCTCGCACATTGTTTCGGGTAATTTGGATCTGGCCCGGGGGATGATTAAATCCTACAAGGAATTATTCGGTGAAGATAATTTTTACTTGGAAGTCCAGCACCACCCTACCCTGGAAAACCAAAGATTGGCTAATGAAAAGATATTTGAATTATCCAAAGAGTTTGACGTCCCGGTCATCGCTACTAACGATATCCACTATCCAGACGCGGAAGACGCGTATGCCCAAGACGTCCTGCTTTGCATCCAGACCAAGAAAGTCCTCTCTGACACAGACAGAATGTCATATGTCGGCATAGACTTGTCGTTCAAATCCCCGGACCAAATGAAGGCGGATTTCAATGATCACCCGGAAGCCATTTTAAACACTTTGAAAGTAGCGGAGCAGATAGGATTTGAACTTAAGTTGGGGCAAACCATATTGCCTCATTTCCCTTTGCCCGGAAACAAGGACGCCGATGGATATTTAAGAGATCTGTGCCAGGCAGGATTGGGAAAAAGATATGGTAAAGATATTAATCCTGAAATATTGAAAAGGATGGATTATGAACTGGAAATAATCTCGCATACCGGCTATGCCGGATACTTCCTCATCGTGGCGGATTTTATCAATTGGGCCAAGGATAACGGCGTAGTCGTGGGTCCGGGCAGAGGCAGCGCCGCCGGCTCCCTTGTCGCTTACCTGATGCGCATCACTAATATAGATCCCATTACCTACAATCTTGTCTTTGAGAGGTTCCTGAATCCGGAACGCATCTCCATGCCGGATATTGACACTGATTTCGCCGATTCCAGACGCGACGATGTCTTGAAGTATGTTTCCCAGAAATACGGTAAAGACCAGGTGGCGCAGATCATTACCTTTGGCACTATGGCCGCCAGGAACGCCATCCGGGACGTAGGTAGAGTCATGGGCTTGCCATACAATTATTGCGACCGGGCCGCTAAGCTGATTCCCATGGGTTTGAAATTAAAAGAGGCTACCGAAACCGTCCCGGAATTCAAGGAAATCCTCGCTGAAGAAAGAGGGGAGAAATTAATTAAAACCGCGAAGCGTTTGGAAGGCGTAGTCCGCCATGCTTCCACCCATGCCTGTGGCGTAGTCATCACCCCGGATTCCCTGGATAATTATGCGCCTAGGCAGTACGGCAGCGCCGGAGACGAGTCCATTGTCATCCAGTATGAAATGCACGCGGTAGAGTCATTAGGCTTGCTCAAGATGGACTTCCTGGGACTGAGCAATCTGACGATCATCGAGCAAGCCTTGGAGATCATTGAAAAGATCCACGGAGTCAGGATAGATATCAATGACATTCCTTTAAACGATCTTAAAGCATTAAAGATTTTCCAACAAGGAAAAACCACCGGTGTTTTCCAGTTTGAATCCGCTGGCATGAAAAGATATCTGAAACAACTCATGCCCACAGATTTGGAAGATATTATCGCCATGGTCGCTCTGTATCGTCCCGGACCCATGGAATACATCCCGGATTACATTGCGGGCAAACACGGCAAAAAGAAACCGCAATATCTCCATGAAAAATTAAAACCCATCCTGCAAGGCACCTATGGCGTGGCGGTTTACCAGGAACAGCTTCTGCAAATCGCCAGAAGCTTGGCCGGCTTCAGTTACGGCGAAGCGGATATTCTAAGGAAAGCCGTGGGCAAGAAGATCAAGGCTCTTTTGGCGGAACAGGAAGTGAAGTTGATCAAAGGCATGATTGAGAATGGAATTGAAAAGAAAACCGCGGAAAAGATCTGGGAGTTCATCCTTCCTTTTGCTTCCTACGGCTTCAACCGTTCGCACGCCGCCTGCTATGCGCTCATCGCTTACCAGACGGCCTTCCTTAAAGCAAACTATCCGGCCGAGTTCATGGCGGCTCTCCTTACCTCGGATCAGCAGAATTCCGACCGCATCGCCATTGAAGTGGATGAGTGCCGGCAGATGGGCATCGAGGTTATGCCTCCAGATATCAACGAAAGCTACTCTACCTTCACGGTTGTGGCGGAAAGTTTGGAAAGCGGGAAGCCGCGCATCCGTTTCGGCCTTTTGGCAGTCAAGGGTTTGGGAGAAAATGTTGTCAAAGAGATAATCAAGGAAAGGAAGCAGAACAGCGAGTTCAATGATCTGGCGGATTTTTTAAGCCGGGTAAAAACCAAGGATTTGAATAAAAGGTCCTTGGATGCCATGATCAAATCCGGCTGTTTGGACAGTCTGGGAGAAAGGAACCAGCTTTTGACGCATATGGACAGCCTTCTTTCCTTTGTCCAGGAGATCAATAAGAATACAGACAACGGCCAGGACAGCCTGTTTGGCGCGCAAGGGAATGCGCCGTCATTAAAACTTTCCAGCACCGAGCCTCTGGCTAAAAGGCAGAAACTGACTTGGGAAAAGGAATATCTCGGCTTGTATGTTTCCGAGCATCCTTTGTCAGAATTCGGCGAAGCCTTGTCTAAGAAGGTTATTAGCTGCGGCGCTCTGAAGCAGTGCGCGCCTGGAAGCGAAGTGAGAGTGGCCGGAGTAGTCACTAATGTGAAGAGGATCCAGACTAAGAAAGGGGATACTATGGCTTTCGCCAAAATAGAGGATGACAGCGGATCCGTGGAAATTCTGGTTTTTGCCCGGACTCTGGAACAGAATCCTCATTTGTGGCTGGCGGACAACATTATTGCCTGTTCTGGCAAGATTTCCGACAAGGACGAGGAAGTAAAAATCCTCTGTGATTGCGCCGCTGTTTTGAATATGGACAATATTGAAGAGATTTTCAACCAGTTTGCCGTTAGAAGGGATGATTGGAAAAGCGGGAAAAAGGAAACCGCCAATAAAAGAGTCTGTCTGACTATCCAAGAACCCATTGACTACCAAGACTCCATTAACCTTAAAAAACTTTTCTTCGACTATCCCGGGTTCTTCCAGGTCGAGATTTTGACCCAGAGGCTGGACGGCACCCGCCAGAAGGTGAGGACTAATTTCAAGGTGGGGGATCATCCGGACTTCCTGGCCAAAGCCAAGATTTTAATTGGTGAGGGGAATATTTCCCTTGACGCCTGATTTTGTGGTATAATAACCCCATCCAAGGAGAGAGGATAAAACATAATCCGCATAACATGCAGTCATCTTTGTTTCTAGCTATTGCGTTCCTCGTTGCTTTGCCGCTTTTAATCTACCTTTATTCTAAAATCGGCTCAGGCGGCGTCAGTTTCGGCGGTTCTGCGGTTTTGAACAAATACGCCAAGGATCTGACCCGGATGGCCAGGGAAAAGAAACTGGATCCGGTCGTTGGAAGAAAAGAAGAAATCGCCAGGGTCGTTCAGATCCTTTCCAGAAGGAACAAGAATAATCCGGTTCTCATCGGGAAGGCAGGAATAGGCAAGACTGCCATTGTGGAGGGCCTGGCCCATTTAGTCGTTAATGACGAAGTCCCGCCCATTTTAAGAGGCAAGAGAGTTTTGTCTTTGGATCTGGCCGGACTGCTCGCCGGCACCAAATATCGGGGAGAATTTGAACAGCGTTTAAAGAAAATTACCGATGAGATCACCGCCGCCCGCCGGATGATAATCCTCTTCATCGACGAAATACACATCCTGTCCGAGGCTGGAGAAGCTGAGGGAGCTATTAACGCGGCAGATATCTTGAAACCCATGTTAGCCAGAGGGGAATTGCAGGTAGTGGGAGCGACGACCGCGGAAGAATACAATAAATATATTAAAAACGACAAAACCTTGGATAGGCGTCTTCAGCCTATCTTTGTTTCCGAACCGACCGCGGCTCAGACTAAGAATATCCTGGCCGGCGTGAAGAATGTTTATGAAGACTACCATGAAGTGGAAATCCTGCCTTCCGCGCTGGAGGCGGCCATTAAACTGACAGCTCAGTTCAAGGATAAATCATACCCGGACAAAGCTATTGACGCTTTGGATGAAGCTTCAAGCAAGGTGAGGATCAAGGCGGGAAACAAGAAAGGGAATTCTAAGGTGGGAGAAAAGGAAGTCAGAAGCGTTATTAACGAATGGAAAAAAAATAATTAAACATATGAAAAAGAAACTCCCCAAGATTAATCTGTATCGTAATATTTCCATTAGTTTCGTGGTCCTGACCCTGGTGCTCTTAGCCGCGGTCTTTATGTTCTTCACCAACAAAGCCGCGATCATCGTAATGCCTAAGGCTCAGGAAGTCAATTTAAGCTTCAATGCGGAAGTAAAAGCTTCTCCGACAGACGAAGAGATTAGTAAAGATGTCATTGCCGGCCAATTGGCTACCAAAGAAAGATCCGGCGAAGGAGAGTATGAGGTTTTAAGCACTAAAACGGAGACCTCGGAGATCGTGGGCAAAGTGAAGATTGTTAATTCCAGCGCCAGGAACCAGCCTTTAGTGAAAACGACTCAACTGCAAGCTTCCAGTGGCGTCATTGTCCGCCTTAACAAGACGGTTTCCGTAGCGGCCGGAAGCAGCGAGGTTGTAGAAGTGTATCCGGCGGATCCGGCGGCTTTCAAAGAGATAGATCCGGGGAAGCTGGTCATTATTAAATTAAATCCAAGCCTTCAGGACAAGATATACGGCGTAGCAGAAGGGAAACTGACTCAGGAGCCAAGGGAAGTCAAAATTCTTTCTGAGAGCGACATTTCCCGGGCTCAGGAAGCTTTGAGCCAGCAGATAGTGGAAGCCTACCGCCAGGAAAACAATCTAAGCAAAGAGGAAAAATTATCTACAGAGACGATTAGTTCTGAAGCAGACGCCAAGATCGGCGCGGAAACAGATAATTTTAAACTAAAGATGACGGTAGAGATAAAGAGGCTGGATTTGGACGAAAGCCAACTAGCTAATTTAATTAATAAAAAGATCGCCGGCCTGGATTTAACCGGAGTAACGATCAGCCAAGTAAGCGTCAAGGATTCAGACATTGTCGTGGTAGAGGATGATCTAAGCGGCAGCGTCTTAATCAAGGTGAATTACGTTTTAAAGACTAAGATGGACGAGACTAACGGCCTTTTAGCTAAAAAGAATTTTATTGGCAAGACAATCAATGAAGCCAAGGAGTATCTTATGTCCAGTGGCTTTGTAGATGATGCTAAAGTCATTGTCTCTCCGTATTGGCGCAAGACCCTGCCCAAGGATGCGGGAAAGATTAAGATAATCGTCCAGTAATATGGCTAAAAAAATAAAAACTAAAGCTGAAACCAAGATAGACGGAACCAGAATCTCTGCGTTTACCGGCATGATTCTCCTAGCCAGCATGGTCATAGGCGCTTTCTTAACTGCGATCTTTACCAGATAATCTTTTAATCCAGGCCGTCCTTGAAAAAGGGCGGCTTTTATGTTAAAATTAGGGTTATGAAAAAATATTTTATTTTTGTCCCGGGGTGTCAGATGAACAGGTCTGACGCGGAGAGAGTGAACGCCATTCTTTCCGGTTTTGGGTTGAAGCCTTCTTTAGAAAAAGAGGCGGACTTAATCGTGGCAGTCGCTTGTTCTGTCAGGCAGTCTGCGGTGGACAGGATCTATGGCCTCTCCAGAAAATGGAAGAAAAGAAAGGTAAAAACAATCTTAACCGGCTGTGTTCTGCCTCCTGACCGGAAAAAATTGGAAAAATCGTTTGATCATATTCTGAAGATTGAGGAAATTGGAAAGTTGGGCAAGCTTCTAGGATTGAACAAAGGAATTGTTCACGGTCCGCATTCGGATTTTAAACCAAACTCTTCCTTTTCCGCTCTTGTGCCTATTATGACCGGGTGTAATAATTTCTGCTCCTACTGCGTCGTGCCGTATGTCCGAGGAAGGGAGGTTTCCCGCAAGGCCGGGGAGATTGTCCGGGAATGCCGGGAGCTGATTAAAAAAGGTTGCAAGGAGATAATTCTTCTGGGACAGAATGTAAATTCATTTCTGAGCGGATCATTGGATTTCCCCGATCTTTTAAAGAAGGTGGACGGAATTGAAGGGGATTTCTGGATCAGGTTTGCGACCAGCCATCCCAAGGATTTTTCCTCTAAGCTCATTAACGTCATAGCTAAAGGAAAACATATTACACCGTATCTGCATCTGCCAATACAATCCGGAGACAGGGAAATCCTTAAAAAAATGAACCGGCATTACACGCCAGAGCATTATTTGAATTTAATTTCCAGAGTCCGCAAGGCCATACCAGGAATAATGATTTCCACTGATGTCATCGTTGGTTTCCCGGGAGAAACCAAGGAACAATTTAAAAACACGGCTAAACTGATGCAAAAAGCCGGTTTTGACATGGCCTACCTTGCCCGGTATTCACCCAGAGAAGGTACTAAGGCTTTTGGATTGAAAGATGATGTTCTTTCGCCGGAAAAGAAGAGAAGGGAAAGGATTTTGAATCAGATACTGGCAAAGACTGCCTTAAAAAATAATTTAAAGTTTAAAAATAAAAAAACCAAGGTCTTGGTGGAGAAGTTTTCCAAGGGCAAGTGTTTCGGCCGGACGGAAACTTTTAAAAACATTGCTTTTGAAAGCAAAAAAGACTTGACTGGGCAATTTGTCGAGGTGAAAGTAACTGAGGCAAATGCCTGGAATTTGAAAGGAGAACTGGTATGAAGCCGTTAATCGTCATCCTCGGGCCGACAGCGACTGGCAAGACTAAAATCGCGGTCAAGCTGGCCAGGAAATTCAAAGGAGAAATAATCTCTGCTGACTCAAGGCAGGTGTACAAGGGTATGGATATCGGCACTGGCAAGGATTTGAAGGAATACGGCTCCCTGCCTTATCATTTAATTGACATTGCAGATCCCAAGAAGACTTTCAATGTCTTTGACTACCAAAAGAAGGCTTACCAGGAAATTGAAGAGGTTTTAGAAAAAAAGAAAGTTCCTTTCTTGGTTGGAGGCACGGGGCTGTATCTGGATGCAGTGACGGAAGGGTATGTTTTTTCCCAAAACAAAGATAATGATGAAATTAGGAAAAAGTTAGATAAGTTAAGCTTGGAGAAGTTGCTTTCAAAATTAAAGAAAGCGGATCCATCTGTTTTTAAGAAAATTGACAAGAAAAACAGGCGCCGAGTCCAAAGAGCTTTGGAAATATATCTGCAAACCGGGAAGATACGGAAAAAAAAGCAAAAACCTCCTTACCAGACTTTAATTTTAGGCATTAATTTTCCTCTTCCGGAGATATATTCTAGAATTAACAAGAGATTGAAACAAAGACTGAAACAGGGGATGGTTAGAGAGGTAAAAGGATTGCATGACAAAGGAGTGAGTTGGAAGAAATTGGAGCAATTCGGCTTAGAATACCGGTTTGTGGCCCAGTATCTGCAAGGGAAAATGGATTTTCAAGAAATGGAAGAGCAATTAAGGCAGGCGATCCACCACTTTGCCAAAAGGCAGATTACTTGGTTCAAGAGGAACAAGAAAATCGTTTGGATAAACAATTTAAAGGAAACGGAAAAAGAAGTGAAAAAGTTTTTAAATAAAACAACCTCCTAATTGGAGGTTGTTTTGAAAGTTTGATTTAAGCGACTTTTCTTTCATCCTCGTCTTCTATGATTTCTCCCATATCTTCCAGGGACACGCCCACGACTTCTTCTTGAGAAAGGTTGTAGGCATGGACTTTTTCAGCCAAATCTCTCAACTCGTCGGTGTCATCGATGAATTCCAGACGTTCCCAAAAATTCGGATCATCGCCATGCTCGGCAATGACTCTAGAGGCGGGTTTTATGAATTCCAGGGTATCGCCTCCGGGAAGCATCTCCTTGATATTGTCTGAATTTATTTTATTTAAGTCTAGACCTTTGTTTTTAATTCTTTCCAGCGTCTTTTTTAAGTGGTCAATCGATTTTACAATTTTGGGATTAAGGTTGTATTTTTCCCGTTCTTTTTCCATTCTGTCTTTTAGTTCTCTTTCTCTCTCCTCCTTTTCATTCATATCCAGCGTGTAAAGATCTTCTGCGATGTCAGGGCCTGTTGTGCCTGCAAACTTTGTTTCAGGTGATTTCATATATTTTAGTTATTAATAAGGTAATCTGACGCTAGGCCGTCCAGTCGGCTTCGCAGATGTTTTATTAGAACCGAATTCATCCTTCATAGACTCCAACATATATTCCTTTCTTCTGTCGGCAACATTCTTCTTTTTCACGCCCTCATGGCGCAAGTATCCTTCCAAGGTTTTTTTCGGATTTTTTTCAAAACCGCTCACTTTCTGCCGGCTGAGATGTTGCATGACTTCCTTAGCCTTGGAAACAGAAAGCGCCTGGTTTTCCGTAATGATTTTACTTATCTGCAAATCGCTGTAACCAACTCTAGCCAAAGCTTCCTTAGCCTGGATTCTGGCCGTAGGCGAGAGATTTTTGAATCCAGTCTCTTTCTTGTAAATATCAGTAATCTTGACTGTTTTGGGAATGAATTTTTTCAGGGGTGCACCGCCGAAAAAAGGCATATTTTTTAACTTAAGTTTTTCTTTAGAATATCTTCAATGATCTGCGGGTTGGCCTTGCCTTTGGTTTCTCTCATTACGAGGCCCATGAGGAATTTGAGCGCATTTTCCTTTCCAGCCTTGAAATCCGAAACTACTTTGTCATTTTCTTTAATAATCTTTCCAATCACGGTTTCCAGTTCGCCCGTATCGCTGACCTGGCTTAAATCTTGAGTCTCCAAGATCACGGACGGATCCTCTCCGGTTTTAAACATGATTTCCAAAATCTTCTGCGCGCTTAGATTATTGATCTTGTTCCGGTAGATCAGGGTAATGAACTCCGCAAAGTTTTCCGGCGTAATCTGGCAGTCCTTAATGGAAATATTTTTTTCGTTTAAGTGTTTGGCTAGCCGGTTAATGAGCCAATTGCCCACCACCTTGACCAACTTTTTGCCTTCTCTGGCCCAGATTTCTTCCTCCGTGCCTTCAACCTCTGGCAAAGAGGCAAGCCAGCCGACCAGTTCGGAAATAACTTGTTCCGTGTAGGAAGCCAGATTCTTGTCACTGACAATTATCTTCGCGTCCTCAGGATTGAATTGGTATTGTGAGATAAACCGGATGAATTTTTCCTGAGGCAGTTCCGGCAAAGAAGCTTTCAGTTTTTCCACCAAACCATCCTCAATCTCCAAAGGAGGCAGGTCCGGTTCAGGGAAGTAGCGGTAATCCGCCGCCGTTTCTTTGACTCTCTGGGAAAAAGTGTTTTGTTTAGCCTCGTCCCAGCCACGGGTTTCCTGGATTATTTTTTCTTTGTTTTCCAAAGACTTAGTCTGCCTTTTAATTTCGTATTCAATAGCTCTTTCCACCGCTCGGAAAGAGTTAATATTTTTCACTTCCACTTTGGAATTCAACTGGTAATCCAAAAGAGGTTTGACCTCGCCGTTTTCCACCACGAATTTCCCGGCCTCTTGCAAAGAAACATTAGCCTCGCATCTCATCTGCCCTTTTTCCATGTCCGCCTCGGAAACTTCCAAGTATCTTAAGATTTGTTGGTACAGCTGGCAGAATTCCTTGGCTTCCTTGGCAGATTCAATGACTGGTTCAGTGACGAGTTCGATGAGGGGAGTGCCAGAACGGCTCAGATCCACCAGAACGCCGTCGTCAATGTGAGTTAATTTTCCAGTGTCTTCTTCCAAATGGACTCGGATGATATCCACATCCTTTCCCCCGACTCTTAATTTGCCTTTGAATGTCAATGGCTGGTCATACTGGGAAATTTGGTAACCCTTGGGAAGATCCGGGTAGAAATAGTTCTTGCGGTCGAATTTGGTTTTTTTAGCAATTTGTGAATCCAAAGCCAAGCCGACTAGAACAGTCCACTCCACCGCCTGCCTGTTGATGACCGGCAAAGCGCCTGGTTGTCCGGAACAAACCGGACAA
>CAYIIA010000004.1:0-18797 GCA_964363385.1 uncultured Gammaproteobacteria bacterium | reverse complement strand
AATGCTTTAAATGTTAATCTGGAAAGAGCGGAACAATTCAAACAAGACATGGCTTTAGGCCAGGAAACAGCAGACAGCGCTCTGCCCTCGACCGTGGAAAAATCCTTTGCCTCGATTTTAAATGAAATAAAATATACCATCAACCTATACCAAGACCAGAATGAAAGGAAAATAGAAAAGATAATCCTGACCGGCGGTTCAGCAATGATCGGCAACTTGTCCGGGTATCTTTCAAGAATATTGAACATCAGCGTCAGTATCGGAGATCCTTGGGCCAGAGTCGTATATCCTCTGGAACTCAAACCGATTCTAGACAGGTTAGGATCCAGGTTTGCGGGTGCCGTCGGGTTAGCTATGAGGAATATCGGATAAAATAATGGCAGACATAAATCTTTTACCGGAAAACTTAAGGGAAATGGAGGAAAAGGAGCTCAAAAAACTGGCTGGTCGCAAGAGAGTTTTAACAACGGAAATGGCTTTTCCCCAGAGAGAAAAGAAAGACAGATCATGGTGGAAAAAAAGCAATGATACCCAAGAAAGAAAGCCTCAACCAGCCGTATCACAGCCGGAAGCGGTTCAACAGCCGTCTACGAGCGTAGATCTATTATCCATTGCCAGGAAGCAGAAGATGAAGTATCTGCGGAACAGCAAGCCTAAGGTTGGTTTTAGGGAAATGTTCGGCGCTCCCCGGTCGCCGCTTCAGACATCAAGCCAGCCGGCTCAGTCAAAACCCAGAGAAGTGAAGATAAGAGAGGATAGAAGGTCTTTTTGGTCGGAATTATTCAAGCCTGAACCGAAAAAACTAAAACTGGTGGTTCATGCTCCGCCCAGCCTGAAATCGTTGAAGCCGGCGGATATTAAACCAATAATCAAGGAAGAAATTAAAAAAATGGAAGAAAGGAAAGAGGTTATAAGAACGGTCAAAGAGAAAAAGCCCTGGTTTTCTAAACCTGTCCTGCCCAAGCCGAAATTAAAAATAAAAATGGAAGAAATAAAACAGCCGAAAATAAAGTTGCCAGAACCTAAGAAGGTTAAGCTGCCATCGCCCCCCAAACCGAGGAAAGCGGATAAGTTTAATTTGGCGCCGAAAAAAGACAAGTCTTTTGATATCAATCTTATGCCAAGAGAATTGGTCCTTACCAGCTATTACCAGCCTGGCGCCATGGCGGCAATCATTCTCTTGGCCGTGGTTTTACCCGCCGCAATAGTCGGAGGCGTCTGGTGGGGAATAACTAATTGGCAGGAACAGACTAAAAATGAAATTACAGCCGCTCAAGGACAAATCAATGCGCTCAAGAAAGAATTAGCGGATTGGCAGCAGAATCAGAAGAAGAGTTTTGAACTTCAAAAGAAGCTTCTAGTGATCAGGAATCTTTTTTCTGGAAAAATAAGATGGACTAATTTCTTGGATCTTTTGGAAAAATACACTTTGGACGGGGTTTATTACACTAACTTTGCCGCCGATGTTTCAGGAGAGTTCACTATTCCGGCTGTGGCTAAGGATTATGATACCCTGGCCAAACAGATCGTGGCTTTAAGGGAAGCCAAGGATTTTGTTAAAAAAGCGGAGGTGGAAAATATTCGTCTCTTTTCTACGGAAAAAGCCGGTATCAGCGGCGTTTCCTTTGATTTGAAACTATACTTGGCGGACGGCGCCTTTACCAAAAAATAATCTATGAATAATTCTAAAAACAAGCCGGCTGGTAAAAACTTCTTGATTTTCGTCAATAGCGTCTTTTTGTCGCTAATGGCTTTAATTGCTTTAATTATCATTATTGCCGGGTATTTTCTTCTGATCAAAGACAGCTACAGCCAGTTGGTTGTGAGCCGGAAGGATCAATTGGCGCAATTGACCCAGATGAAAGATTCCTTGCAGACCCAGAAAAGTCAGTTGCAGAATCCGGCTAATGCCACCTTGACATTTGCGCCTTCAGAAGAGCGTTTAGTGAATCTAGCCTTGCCGGATGAATTCGATCTCTCTTCCGCTTTGATCCAGCTGGAAGGCTTAGCCAAAAATTCCGGTTTTGCCATCAGCGCTATTTCGTCGGAAGAAGCCAAGCCGGTTCCGGCCGTGGAAAACGGAACTAAACCGGTAAAAACGAATCTTAACAATAATGAAGTAAAGAAGATTGATTTAAGGCTGGAATTGGTCGGCGACGGCTATGATTCTTTCAGAAAATTAATTTCGGATTTGGAATCAAGCATCATGTTCTTCGATGTCGAAGCCGTAGAAATGGGAAAAGACAGCTCGTCCTACCGATTAAGCCTATCCACATATAGCTATTTAAAGAAATAATTATGAAGAAAATAAATTACCAATCAGTCTTTGTAATCGTCATCTTTCTGGCCGCAGTTTCAGTCATTAGTTACAGCGTCTGGAGCGTCAATACTTCGGTTGTCGCCGTGTCCGCTCCGGGAGTCCAACCCTTAGCTAAAAACTTGGTAGCCTCGGAATCTAAATTGGAAATTATGGCCGGACTTTTGCGTCTCCGGCAATACGGCCAGTGGCCGCTGACCGCCGTACCCCTTTCTGAAGACCGGGGCAATCCCTTTATTCCTAAAAAATAATCATGGCTTTAAGCAGTCTGAACAAAAGAATCCTGGATTTCTTGCGCGAGAATAAAGCTTTAGATGAGAAAAAGCTGGTTGCTTTGGAAACCGAAGCGCATAAATCCGGAAAGAACCTGGAGGAAATCGCGGTCACAAAAAAGATTTTTACGCCCGAGGATTTCAACAAGCTCAAGAGCCAGATTTTTAGTTTGCCATTGGCGGATCTGTCGGAAATGGAAATTGAGTCATCGGTTTTAAATCTTTTAGCAAAGAAAGTAGCTGACAACTACCAAATCATAGTTTTCGGCCGTCAAGGACGGACGGTCAGGATCGGGTTGGTAAATCCGGCGGATCTCCAAGCCAAGGAAGCGATTGAATTTCTGGCCGCCCAGCAGGATTTTGACCCGGAATACCACGTTATTTCCTTAAAGGATTTCCGCAAAGCCCTTGACCAGTACTCCGGATTCAAGAAGGAGATAGGGACAGCGATGGAATCTGCCAAAGAGAAATTTGAAGAACGCGAAGAGTTATTCGACTTAGGCAAAAAAGGGGAAGATCTTGAGTCTGTGGTCAGAAGCGCGCCTGTAGCCAAGATCGTTTCTGTGATCATCAAGCACGCCTTGGAAGGCGGAGCCTCAGATATCCATATTGAACCCGGTCAGAATGAAGGCAGGGTGAGATACCGCGTAGACGGCATCTTGCACACTTCTTTGGTTCTGCCCGAGTATTTGTACAGTTCCGTGGTTTCCCGCATCAAGGTTTTAGCTAATTTAAAATTGGATGAGACCAGGATTCCGCAAGACGGCCGCATCCGCGTCCAGGCTGAAGACCAACTGGCGGATCTGCGCGTTTCCGTCCTTCCTACCTTAGACCAGGAAAAAGTGGTCATGCGCGTCTTGGATACCTCGGCTGGAGTGCCTACTTTAGCGGAATTGGGTTTTGCCCCGTATCATATTGGGATCATTGAAAGGAATATGAAAAAATCCTTCGGACTTTTCCTTTTAACCGGTCCGACCGGATCCGGAAAAACCACAACCTTGTATTCGGTCTTGAATATTTTGAATGCCGAAGACCAGAATATCACCACTTTGGAAGATCCAATTGAATATTATGTCGAGGGCGTGAACCAGTCGCAGATCAATCCGGAAATAGGGTACAGTTTTGCTTCAGGACTCAGAGCCATACTCCGCCAGGATCCGAATATCATCATGGTGGGCGAGATCAGGGATAATGAGACGGCGGAATTAGTCATCCATGCCGGACTGACCGGGCATTTGGTTTTTTCCACTTTGCATACCAATGATGCTTGGGGAGCGATTCCCCGCCTGTTCGACATGAAAGCCGAACCATTTCTTCTCTCTTCGACGTTGAATTTGGTCATGGCGCAGAGATTGGTCAGGCGCGTCTGCCAGGATTGCAAAAAAGAAGTGGAGCTGGCGCCTAAAGCCAAAGAGAAAATAGAGGCGGCGATCAAGGAAATGCCGGAAATTTACAGTAAGGAAATCAAGGGGAAACCTAAGTTCTTTCATGGAGAGGGTTGTCCTAGTTGCGGCAAGACCGGTTATGCAGGCAGGACGGTCGTGGCAGAAATCCTGGAGATAAACTCGGATTTCCAGAATCTCATCGCCCGGGATTTTTCTTTCAATGAAGTCAAGGAAGAGCTCAAAAAACAGAATTTTTTGAGTCTGTTCCAAGATGGAATCCTTAAGGCTGCCCAAGGTTTTACCACTCTGGAGGAAGTCATTAGAATATCTCAGAATTAATTTTCCATTATGCCTAAAAAAGAAAAAGCAATCATCATTCTAATCATAGAAGACGACATTTTCCTGGCGGATCTTTACCGGACCAAGTTTGAATTGGAGGGATTCACCGTATATTTGGCATATGACGGAGAAAAAGGTTGGGAAATCGCCCAGAAAAAGAATCCGGACGTTATTCTTCTGGATCTCATCCTTCCTAAAATGGGCGGTTTTGCGGTTTTGGAAAATCTCAAAAGCGACAAGAAACTGAAAGAGATTCCAGTCATCCTGCTCACTAATCTGAGCCAGAAAGCGGATGTGTCCAAGGGTTTGAAGATGGGAGCCGAAGATTACCTCATTAAAGCCCATTTCATGCCTTCGGAAGTGGTGGCGAAGATCAAGAAAGTGGTTAAATAACATATGCCTATTTACGTTTATCGCGCGAGAAGCAATCGTGGCAAAGTCATGGAGGGGATTGTGGAGGCGGCCAACGAAGAAGCGGCCGCTGGTTTGTTGTCGGAAAAAAGACTGACCGTGGTTTCTCTGGAAAAAAGAGGAGAGGCCAAGGCCGGCTTTGATTTAAAGTTTTTACACCGGGTAAGCAATAAGGACTTAGTCATCTTTTACCGCCAGCTTTCAGTGATGATCGACGCCAGCCTGCCCATTATGCGCGCCTTGAGAGTCCTGGTCAAACAGACTTCCAATGATTACCTTAAAGCCGTCATTGCGGCCGTAGCAGATGAGGTGGAAGGCGGCGCTAAATTATCCCAGGCGATGAATAATTTTCCGGATGTATTCAGCCATTTTGCGGTCAATATCCTGTCGTCAGGAGAGACTTCCGGCCGTCTAAGCGAGGTGATGGAATATCTGGCAGACCAGCAGGAAAAAGATTATGACATTGTTTCAAAGGTAAGGAATGCGATGATCTATCCGGCAATAATCATTTCCGGCATGGTTTTAGTCGGTATTATTATGATGATTTTCGTTATTCCTCAGATGTCAACCATGCTTAAAGAAAGCGGAGCCACCTTGCCTTTAATGACTCGCATTTTGGTAGGCACGTCCAATTTCTTTACGAGTTTCTGGTGGCTGGTGATTATCATTTTGGCTGCTTTAATTATCGGTCCGATGGTTTCAAGCAAACGTTCCCTCAAGGTAAAAAGATTTTTTGACTCAGTGAAGATAAGGATCCCGATCTTCGGCAAGATTTTTAAAAACATATACATCGCCAGGATGACTCGGAGCCTCTCCACCCTTATCCAGGGCGGAGTCCCTATTGCCAGATCTTTGGAGGCGGTCAAGGAGGTGGTTTCTAATGAAATTTACAAGGAGGTTTTGACTAATACCATGCGGGACGTGGATGAGGGAACCACGGTGGCAGACAGCTTGGCTTTAAGCAAATATATCCCGGATATGGTGTCCCAGATGATTAATATCGGGGAGGAAACAGGCAAATTAGACGTGGTTTTAACTAAATTGACGGACTTTTACACTCGGGAGGTGGATAATCAGGTAGCCAATATTTCCGTAGCGATAGAGCCCATAATCATGATCGTCCTAGGCGTAGCCATAGGTGGATTCGTAGCAGCCATAATTATGCCCATGTGGCAATTATCCTCGTCATTTTAGCGATTTTATGATACAATTAGATTGTGGATAATTAATAATCAATATAAAGGTCGAGATAAAAATTTTGTTTTTTTCCACTCGAGTGGACAAAATGAATAAAATCCCATTTTAAGGGAAAATAATAAATAACTATGAAAAAAGGTTTTACTTTGATTGAGTTGCTCGTGGTTATCGCCATCATCGGCTTGCTTTCTTCGTTGGCAGTGGTTTCACTCTCCAGCGCCAGAAGCAAGGCTTATGATGCGCAGGTCAAGAGCGATTTGTCGCAGTTTCGGACTTACGCGACAGTGACTTATCCAGAGGGTGATTATACCGGCCTGGATATGGCTAATGTGTCGCCCGCAATAACCGCGCCTACTTGCACTGATGCCGATTATGAGGTTGTTCTTTCAACTGATACAGGAGTCACCTCATATGCCGCCTACAGTGAACTTTGCGCTGATGATAGCTGGTTCTGCGTTGATTCTTCCGGCCAGGCAGTATTAGAGGCTGTTGGTGATTCCAAGCCTGTGGCAGGAGCTGCTGTTGTCTGTCCGTAATCTCAATCTTTCTAACCCCCGCCCCTAAAGCGGGGGTTTTGTTTTCCCCCGGGAAAATGATATAATATATCCAAAGTATGGCGAAAATCACCAAGATAAAATATGCAATTTACGCTGTTTTGCTCATCCTCGGGCTAGTCTTTCTGGTTTGGTGGTTTTTTTACAACTCTGCCAAAGGAAGGGATTACCAGAGATTAGGCGAAGCCAAAGTCATTGAGAGCGCTATGAATGATTATTTTCTTGAATTCAATACGTACGCGGTTCCGGGATGCAATTCCAACATGGATTTAATGGAGTGTCAAGGCCAGGGAGACCGGATTTTAAAGATTAATCAATTGAAGTACAAATACACAGTTTCCGAGATGTCGGAAGAGAATTTCCGGATCAACTTCACTTTTGAAATCGGGGTGGCTGGTTTGCCTTCCGGAGTTTACGTCCTGACCAAGGAGGGCTTGGGAAAATAATGCTGTATTATTTCATAATCTTTGTTCTAGGGACGATTATCGGGAGTTTTTTAAACGTCGTTATCTTCCGTTTCCACAGCAAAGAGAAGATAGGGATGTCAAGGTCTCATTGCCAGAGTTGCAACCACATATTGGAAGCCGCAGATCTGATTCCAGTCCTGAGTTTTTTTGTCCAAAAAGGGAAATGCCGGTATTGCGGAAACAAGATTTCTTGGCAGTATCCGTTAGTGGAATTATTCACCGGCATCGTCTTCGTCCTTTCCGCCTACAGCCTCGTAGGCACTTTGGGCGCTTCCATGATCTTCTACAGCCCGGCATTGTTAATCCAGTGGCTTAGGAATATTATTTTCGGCTGTTTCCTCATCGTCATCTTTGTCTACGATTTCAAATGGTACCTGATCCTGGACAGAGTGACGGTCCCGGCCATGGCAATCGCTTTATTTTTTAATTGGTATCTTCACTTGGGATTAAAAAACCTTTTTTTAGCGGCGTTTATCGGGTTGTTCTTCTTCCTCGCCCAGTATCTGGTCTCCAAAGGGAAGTGGATCGGAGGAGGAGATTTAAGGATGGGATTCCTCATGGGCCTCATGGTCGGCTGGCCCAACATTATTGTGGCTTTGTTTTTTTCCTACGTCATCGGCGCGATCTTTTCCGTTTTTTTAATCATCATTAAGAGAAAGAAAATGAAATCCCAGATTCCTTTCGGCACCTTTCTGGCTCTGGGGACATTCATTGCCCTGTATTGGGGAGAAAGCATCATAACTTGGTATAGAAGCCTTTTAATATGAAAAAAGGATTTACTCTAAGCGAAATAATGGTGGCTATCGGACTGATCGGCATTTTTGCCTCTTTTTCCGTGATTAACTTAAGAGGCGGCGATCGGGAAAGAGGAGTCAGGAATGAAGCTATGAAAGTCATTGACGGCGTCAAGAAGATCCAGACCATGGCGTTAGCCGGGAAATCCGTGGACGGCGAAACACCCAGGAAATATATTTTCCAGTTGGCAGGATGCAAAGATTGCACGATCTTTTCCCTCGTGACAGATTCTGGTTTTCTTTTTGAGCCTCAGACCTCATTGGAAAATGCAAAAATCAATGTTTACAGGATAAACGAAGAAAATATCATTTCAGACAATCCGGTTTCCAATTTAGACATTTCTTTTTCTCCGCCCCGGGCTCAGCCCGCCATCTCCAGTCCGGAAAGACCTGACACGGTTATTACCAGCGTAACTATCCGCATTGAATCTGATAAAGATCGAAATATCGCCCGCTGCGTTTCCGTCAACGCCGTTTCCGGCCGGATAGATTTAGAAAATTGCCCATAATGAACACAAAAGGACAATCACTTGTTGAGGTAATGGTCGCCATTGCCATCATCACCACCGGAATTTTCAGTGTCTGGACTTTGTTTTTATCCAATTTTTCCGGAGAACAAGAGGCTAGAGCCAGGACAGTAGCCGCCAATCTGGCCAGGGAAGGCGTGGAATTAGTGAAGAATGTCAGGGATTCCAATTGGCTTAGGATAGATAATGGAGAAGAGATAACCTGGAATGACGGCTTGCATGGAGGCACGGCAGTCTTTGCAGAGTTTTTAAACGGTCCGGCAGTTTTGAGTTATGAGCCTGACAGCTTGGATGAAAGCGGCGCCCAGTTGTTTCTAAATGATGGATTTTACACTCATGGTTCCTCGGGTATTTCCACTTCTTTGCGCCGCCTCATTGCCTTGACTCCGATTTGTTGCGTGGATGAGAACCCCATTGATTTAAAATGCGATGATTACGACTCATTTTCTTACGATGCCCGGTTTCAAGGGGATGAGCTGTTGCCGGATGACGGCTCAGCGCCGGATTGCGATGGCAAGATGGTCATTGGGTACAAGATTGAGTCTGCGATTAAGTGGAAAGTGAATAATGAAAGCCGGGAATTGACCGTGGAAGACGAATTATATAACTGGCGCTAATATGGACAAAGGCTTCACTTTAATTGAAATCCTAGTGGCGATCACGCTTTTTGCTTTGGTTTCCGTAGTGGCTTCCGGGATTTTCATCAACGTCAATAACTTACAACAAAATACGGCCAGCCTGGAAAGACTGCAGAGCGATGGCCGGTATATCTTGGAAAAAATGGCGAGGGAAATCAGGGGAAGAAAGATAGATTTCAAGGGATCAGGCATAAGCGCGATCAAACACGAAACCGCAAATTTGGTCTTCAAGCCGGACGAACAGGATATTTCTGCCGGAATCAGTTGGGACAGCAATGAAAAGAATCTGATGTATTCTGTCGTTGCCGGAACCGATCAGCCTCAGAGCGCGGCTCTCAATGCCAGCGATATCGAGGTGACAGAAGCTAATTTTATGATCCAACCAGGAGATGACCCGGAAACCGGGTTTTTTCCGGGTATCCAGCCGAGAGTGACGATTATTTTGAAATTAACCAACCGGAATGCGTCGCCTAGGTACCGGAAAGAATTAATTCTACAGACTACCATTTCAAGCAGATTCTATACCAGATGACATCCATTAAAAACAATGAAAAAGGCGTTGTCCTGATCATCACCATGGCGATCATGGCTATTTTGCTTTCTACGGCTCTAGGCTTTGCTGTCTTTGTGCTTTCTTCCATCCGCCAAGCCATTGTCGTAGACAATTCAGTCGTTGCTTACTACGCCGCAGACGCCGGTTTGGAAAAAAGCCTTTATCTCCTGAGAAAAATGGATGTGCAAAGAATAGGGGATAAAGGCACTCCGGGCACATTATTGAATTTTCCAGGACTAGATAATTCCGTTCTTGGCAATGGAGCCAGTTGGGACCTGTCTTTGTCCACGGATTATGAAAAAAATCCTTTAAGGCAGGGATTGGAGAATGGACAAGGCGTAAAATTTTTCTTTTTAGACAGGACTGCCGGCAAAAACACCACTAAGAGCTTCCGCGTAGATTGGAAGACAGGCAGAGGGACGCCGAGACTTCAGATTTCCACTACCCAGCTGGATCCTCAGACTAACGAAGAGGGCATTTTAGTGTATTACACGGATTTAAGCGATAATACGACTAACCAGGATTCAACCGGAAAAGTTTATTGCTACGATTTCCGCGATGCCGATGTGAGCAATGATGCGGAAAACGCCCATAAGAGCGACTATGTTGTGGAAGTCAAAGTCATTGGCAATGGCTCCGATTCCGTGGATTCTTTGAGAGTCATTCCATATACAGGGGAAGGATGCGCGGACGGAGCGGAGTTTTCTGAAGGCGTAACCAACCTCACTATCCACTCATTAGGGCAATACCGCAAAACCAACCAGGAGATTACGGCCTCCATTCTGCCAAGAGATCCGGTCTCCGGACTCTTGGGCTTCGTGCTTTTTTCCGAAGCAGATATTGCCAAAGGATATTAAAAGAAATTTAAAATCATAAAAATATATTTTATAATTATTTTGCCCTCAAGATGATATGATAAAACCGAAGTATTTAAAAAGGATTGTGGCCATAGTCAAGCTTTACGGCCGGGGCAGAAAAGCCAAATTTTTTATTTTCGGCTCAAGTTTGGAAAGGGATCATTTCGGAGATGTGGATATCGGAGTGGCAGGGAATTTTGAGACCGAAGAGATAAATGCGCTGAAACAGGCTTTTACTGAATCAACCCTGCCATATTTTTTTGATATCATTGACTTTGACCACGTTTCCAGGGCGTTTAAAAAAAACACCCTAAGCAATAAAGTCTTATGGCTAAAACGTTGAAGATTAAGATCAGAGATTTTGGATCGGCTTTAGAAAGCCTAGGAGAAGTCATTTCCCAAAAAGAGACCAAAGTTATTCGTGGTTCAGCAATTAAAAGGTTTGAATATTGTTTTGAACTGGCTTGGAAGACACCCAAGGATTGCTTTAGGGAATTGAGGCGCAACCAGATGTTTTCGGACGAAAAAACAGAGAAACTGCTCAAGATGACTGACGACCGCAACCGGATAATCCATACTTATGATGAAAAGTTTTCCGGGCGAGTATATTGTTTAATTAAAAAAGAATATTATAGTTTGCTTAAAGAGGCATATGACCAAACTGGAAGCAGAAAAAAGAGTTAAGAAACTCAAGGAACAATTAAGAGAAATAGATTACGCCTACTATGTCCTAGATAGGCCTTTTGTTGCCGATGCTGTCAGAGATTCCTTAAAAAATGAACTGGAAAGACTGGAAAAAGACTTTCCCGGACTCATCACCGAAGATTCGCCGACGCAGAGAATCGGAGGCAAGGCTTTGGGAAAATTCCAAAAGCATCGCCACCAGACGCCCAAGTACTCTTTTGACGATCTTTTTTCTTTTGAAGAAGTCTTGGAATTCGATGCCAGGACTAAGAGGTTTTTAGGGTTGCCGGAAAGCAAGGATATCGAATATATCTGTGAACTGAAGATAGACGGCTTGAATATGTCCCTTCTTTACCAAAAAGGCGTTTTAGATAAAGCCGTAACCAGAGGCGACGGCGTAACCGGCGAAGTCGTAACCCATACTATCCGGACTATTAAGAGCGTTCCTTTGAAAATCAAGGAGGATGTGGATATTGAAGCCGGCGGAGAGGTATACATGCCGGAAAAAAGCTTTGTTAAATTAAACCGGGAACAGGAAAAAAAAGGCGAGCAGATTTTTGCCAATCCTCGGAATGCGGCGGCCGGTAGCGTGCGCCAATTGGATCCCAAGATTGCGGCTGGCCGGGATTTGGATGCCTTCATATATTCTTCCGCATCTTTAAAATCAAAGACTCAAGAGGAAGTTCTCTCAACTCTGAAAAAACTCGGGTTTAGGATCAATCCGCATTGGCAGAAAGCGAGAAATATCCAGGAAACCTTGAAATACTTCCAATATTGGGAAAAGAATCGAAAAAAACTGCCTTACCAGATAGACGGAGTCGTTTTAAAGGTTAATGACATGGATTTCCAGGAGAGGCTGGGAAGAACTGCCAAGCATGTGAGGTGGGCGGCGGCATACAAATTTGCGCCGGAACAAGTGACGACTGTAGTGGAGGACATAGATGTCCAGGTGGGAAGAACCGGAGTCCTGACACCAGTGGCCCATTTAAGAGCCGTGCCTTTAGCGGGCAGCATCGTTAAAAGAGCGACTTTGCATAACCAGGATGAAATAGATCGTCTGGATGTAAGGATTGGAGATACCGTGGTCTTGCAGAAAGCCGGAGATGTTATTCCGGATATTGTGGAATCTTTGCCAAAACTGCGGACCGGTAAAGAGAAGAGGTTCAAGATGCCGGAAAAGTGCCCTATCTGCCATTATTCGGTCGTGAAAAAACCGGGAGAGGTGGCATATTACTGTTCCAACAAAAATTGTTTTGCGGCCCAGAAGGAAGGCTTGGCCCATTTTGTTTCCAAACGCGCTTTTGACATCGACGGCTTGGGACCAAGGATTTTAGATTCGCTTCAAGCGGCGGATCTAGTCAAAGACCAGGCAGACATTTTTTCTTTAAAAGAAGATGATCTAAAGCCTTTGGAAAGATTTGCGGAAAAATCCGCCTCAAATTTAATCGAGGCCATTGAGCAAAAAAAGAAGATTGAGTTGTCCCGTTTTGTCTATGCTCTAGGCATACGCCACGTAGGCGAAGAGACGGCTTTAGCCTTAGCTAACAACCTTGGTTCTCTGGAAAAAATCCGGGAAGCAAGCTTGGATAAATTGACCGAGATTGAAGATGTCGGTCCTAAAGTGGGAGAGAGCATTAATTCCTGGTTCAAGGAAAAAAAGAACCTGGATCTTTTGGAGAAATTCAGGAAAGTCGGGATCCAGATAGTAAATCCGGAAAAAAAGAAGCCGGGAAAACTGCAAGGAAAAATCTTCGTTCTAACCGGCGAAATGGAAAAATTTTCCCGGGAGGAGGCTAAGGACAAAATTCGGGAGCTAGGCGGAAAGGTTTCTTCCTCTGTTTCTAGCAACACGGATTATGTGGTAGTAGGTGAAGATCCGGGATCTAAATATGATAAAGCTAAGAAATTAGGCGTGAAGACGATTAAGGAGAAGGAATTTTCGGAAATAGTGGAATAAAAGAAGACTCCGTACGCGAGGAGTCTTAAAAGGAGAAAGGGAGAAGAAGCAGAGGATTTCCAAGGAAATTTTGGGTTGGTCGGTCCATTTCCTTGTTCGGCTTTTGGAGCCGCCTTTTACGAGTCCTACAAGGACGGCGCAGGCATCGTACTTAGAAGATGGATCGCATCTTCCGCCAAACGACCATGCCCTTTCTCTGAAATATATATTAAACCAAAACAAAAAATCCGTCAACCTTGCCAAAATTATTTTAAAATGTTAAAATTCACTCAGTAAAATTCGACTGGAATATGAAGCTTTCTCAGGAACAAATCGAACATATCGCGGTCTTGGCCCGTCTGGAGCTGGCTCCGGAAGAAAAGGAGAAATATGGCGAACAATTGTCCGCCATTTTGGATTATGTGGAAAAATTGGGTAATGTGGACACCGCGGAAATAGAGCCGACTTCCCAAGTCACCGGACTCATAAACGTGATGCGGGAGGATGAAGTCATAGATTCCGGGATTTCAAAGGAGTTAGTGGAAGATGCTCCGGAAAGCCAACTGGGATATTTCAAGATCCCGAAGATTTTTGAAAACAAATAGCCATGTTGAATAACCTTACACTGTTAGAAGCGTTTGTCGGTTTGCGCGAGAAGAAATTCTCCAGCGTGGAATTGACCAAAGATTGCCTGAAGCAGATAGACTCTTTAGAAGATAAAGTCAAAGCTTTTTTAATCGTGGATGAGGATGGCGCTCTTTCTCAAGCCAAGGACGCGGATAAGATGAAAAATCCGTCTCCGTTAGCCGGGATTCCGGTGGCTGTCAAGGATGTTTTCTGCACCAAGGATTTAAGATCCACCGGCGGTTCCAAAGTTTTGGAAAATTACAGGCCTCATTTCAATGCGACAGCAGTGGAAAAATTAAAGGAACAAGGAGCGGTTATTCTGGGAAAAACTAATTGCGATGAATTTGCTATGGGCGGTTCCACGGAAAATTCCGGTTTTTTCCCCACGCATAATCCCTGGGACTTGGAAAGAGTGCCAGGAGGCAGTTCCGGCGGATCGGCCGCCGCTGTTGCCACGGATATGGCGATTTACTCCCTAGGCACGGATACCGGCGGCTCCATCAGGCAGCCCGCTTCCTTTTGCGGCATTTCCGGACTTAAAGTCTCCTACGGCCGGGTTTCCAGATACGGCGTTATGGCTATGACATCTTCCTTGGATACTATCGGTCCTTTAGCCAAGAGCGTGGAAGATATCGCCGTTATCCTGCCTTTTTTAGCTGGCAAAGACGTTAAAGATTCCACCACTCCGGATATTTCCGTAGACGATTATTCCGCTGAGATCAATAAAGGCATTAAGGGATTAAGGATCGGTCTGCCCAAGGAATATTTCATTGAAGGCATGGATGAAGGTGTAAGGGATGTAGTCTTGAACGCCGCCAAGAAATTGGAAGAAATGGGGGCGGAAATAGCAGATATATCTTTGCCTCACAGCGATTTAGCCATTGCCGCATATTACATCATCGTGCCTTCAGAGGTAAGTTCAAACATGGCCAGGTATGACGGCATGAGATACGGTTTTTCCGACCGCGAAGGCCGGGATCTTTTGGGAATCTATCTCAACTCCAGGGCCAAAGGCTTGGGCAAGGAAGTCAAAAGACGGGTGATGATCGGCACCTACGCTCTTTCCGCCGGTTATTACGATGCTTATTACAAAAAAGCAATGCAAGTAAGGACTTTGGTCAAGAAAGATTTTGAAGACGCTTTCAAGGACGTGGATGTCATTCTGACACCGGTGGCTCCGACAACAGCTTTTAAGATAGGGGAGAACATTAATGATCCTTTGAAGATGTATTTGGAAGACGTGTTCACTACTCCAGCCTCGTTAGCCGGCATCTGCGGTCTTTCCGTTCCAGCCGGGTTTGCAAATAATCTGCCGGTGGGCATCCAGCTCTTGGGCAAGAGATTCGATGAGAAAACGATTTTAAGAGTCGGCCACCAATACCAGCTCAATACGGATTGGCATAAAAAGAAACCAGATTTAAATAATAATTAAAAAAATAGTATGGAAGGATCTCCAAAAAACCAGCAATTCTTAGTTGGTCTTTTAGGCGGAATCGCCGTTATGGCGGTTATCGGCCTCATCATCATGGCGGTGGTGATGTTCGCAAATAATGGAACTGTCAAAGGCGATACGGCGAATACCAATCAGCCGGTTGTCCAAGGCAATAATCAGGCTCCGGCTCCGGAAACTTCCGGTCCGGATACGGAATCAGTGACAGCCGGAGGGATTACGACTTTCTTTCAAAAGAAAGGCGCCAAAATCTGCACTGAGGATGGCAAGCCGGTCGTGTATTTGTTTTCCACGACTTGGTGCCCGCATTGCACCTGGGTGAAGTCAACGTTTGATGAAACCATGAAAGAATATGTTGATGCCGGCAAGATCAAGGCTTACCACTTTGAGGTGGATACCGGGGACGACACTCTGACTCCGGAAACGGAGACCGCGGTGCCGGAATCCGCTTTAGCGGTTTACAATGAGTTTAATCCAGGCGGTTCCATCCCAACCTTTGTCATGGGTTGCAAGTATTTCCGGGTGGGGAACGGCTATGAACAGCAGGATGATCTGGAAGCCGAAAAAGCAGAATTTCAAGCCGCAATTAAGGATTTGGTAAAGTAGAATTTTAAAGCGGGCTGGGCCCGCTTTTTGGAGAGATCGCATAGTGGTCGAGTGCGCTCGCTTGGAAAGCGAGTATGGTATCAAAGCCCTCGGGGGTTCGAATCCCCCTCTCTCCGCAATTCAAAGCCATGGACACAAACAACTGCTTAAAGACTCATTAGTCTGGGGATTCATCCTCTGGCTCATAGGCTATATCCCGGGCATAATCTTTTTCGCCTTGGCGCTTAGTTCTAGGAGCCAACCAGCCGGGGTCAAAATCCATTGTATTCTTGTACCAGGATGACAGAGTAATTGAAAGGATCAAGGAGAAAGGATGCCATGTCATTACCATTGGCAACGCAGTTTAATTATTTAAGATAATCGAGTCGTTCTTTTAACCGCGGGAAAGGAGGAAATAAAGTGGACGAGTTCGCGCCTGAATGGAACAGAATCCGGAAACTTTGGCATGTTTCCGGCTGCCTGCTGATGATCCTCATCTTTTCCTTGTGGCAAAGCTGGGGCAGCCTAATACATCCGTCTTTGTCCGGATTGGACTTCATGATGATCATCGCTTGGTTGGAAACGTTTCTAACCATCGTTATTGATCTTATCCGTCTCCACAGTGATCGGCATAACCAAATTGTCAAGGGATTGCCGTTGTTCCGTTGGATAATGCGTCGCCATGAAGAAAGCCGTTTCAATACCTCGACTTACTACATCCTGTCTTCAGCTATTTTAGTTTCCGGTTGCCGTCTGGGATGGTGGGAAAGCAAGGTTATTATCATGGCTCTGGTCGTCCTGGGTTTTGCTGATCCGGCTGCGAGCTGGATCCGTTACCGTATTCATCTGGCGAAAAGAGGAGCCAAGGCGACAAGATTGGCAGGGTTGTTTGTCTTTCTGGCAGTCGGATCCTTAATGGTCTGGCTGGCGGATTTAGCCATGGCAGGCCATGCGGATTTCAGCCGTCTGTTCTGCGCTGTCGCCGCAGCCGCTCTTTCCGAAGCTTACGGCTCGGAAATAGTCGTCTTGGTCCGCCCTTTGACTAAGAAGTTCCAGGAAGCGGTCAAACACCCCGCAACATGGTGGATGACTCGGCTCTACTTTGCCGAGGACAACCTCGTCATACCCCTGATGTTCGCTTTGACAGCGACACTTGTAGGTTTCTGACCGCCTTAGTTCGATTCTTCGGCGGTCTTGTCTTTTATGTCCAAGGAATGTTAAGATATGTGGATATGAGCCAGGAAATAGAGGAAATAAAGGCTAAAGTTGATCTGATAGACTTCATCGGGTCATACATCAAGCTGACTCCGGCCGGCGTCAATTACAAAGCGCCGTGTCCTTTTCATAATGAAAAAACGCCCTCTTTCATGGCGAATAAGGCCAAGCAGATTTGGAAGTGTTTCGGTTGCAACGAGGGTGGAGACATATTCACTTTTTTAATGAAAATCGAAGGCTTGGAATTTCCCGAAGCTTTGAAAATATTGGCGCAGAGAGCGGGAGTCACGTTGAGCCGTTCCAATCCGGAAGTGTCCAGCAAAAAAAATCGTCTCCATGATTTAACAGACCTGACTGCAAGATATTGGCACAAGATCTTGCTGGAATCTTCCCAAGCTGAAAAGGTAAGAGAGTATTTGAAACAGAGGAATGTCAGCGACGATGCCATTGAAGATTTTAAGATCGGTTATGCTGTTGAGAGCTGGGATAATTTAATCGATTTCCTAACCAAGAAAGGTTTTGGAATTGAAGAAGTGTTTTCTGCCGGGTTGGCTGTCAGGAAAGAGAAAGGTTCCGGCTTTTACGATCGTTTCCGCAATCGCCTGATGTTCCCCATTTTAGATCTCTCCGGACAAGCGGACGGATTCGGAGGCCGGATCCTTTTTACTGAAGAAGGTGCGAAATACATCAACACGCCCCAAACGGAAATCTACAACAAGAGTTTGATTTTGTATGGCTTGTACCAAGCCAAGGAAGCCATTAGAAGGCAGGACAGCTGTATTTTAGTGGAAGGATACATGGATGTCATCCCTTTGCACCAAGCGGGGTTCAAAAATGCCGTGGCGATTTCCGGCACGGCTCTGACTCTGGAGCAGATCCGGATCTTGAAAAGATACACGGATAATTTAGTCATCGCCTTGGATATGGACGCAGCCGGCAGGATGGCGGCGGAGAGAAGCATTGATTTGGCTTTGTCGGAAGAAATGAATGTGAAAGCCATACGCCTGCCTCATGGCAAGGATCCGGGGGAATGCGTTGCTAAGAGCCCGGAAGATTTCAGGCGGGCATTGACAGAAGCTCAGCCGGTCATGGATTATTTTTTTGATGAAACTTTCAATAAATACGATTCTTCTCTTCCGGAGAACAAGAAGATGATCGCCAAGATCCTTTTGAATAAAATCGTCAGATTAGGGAATTTAATTGAACGGGATTTCTGGCTCAAAGAATTGGCTTTTAAATTAAACGTCTCAGAAACGGTTTTAAGGGAGACGACGGCTAAACTGCTTTTGAACCAAAAAACAGAAAAAGCCAAGGCTCCGGCCCGGGTGGATATCTCCGAGGCCGAAAAAGAGAAAAGGATTTTGAGCCGATTTCTTGTTTTAATGTTTTTGGAACCGGAAGTCCTGCCTAAAATTGCGGATTCTATCCCGGTGGAATATTGGGTAGATGAGGGGATAGCCGAGCTTTACAAAAACCTCATTATTTACTATACTAAAAACACTAGCTTATTTGGGACGCCGGCTGTGGATAACTTCAGGAATGATCTATTCGACAGCTTGCAAAAATTGCTCAATGGAGACCAAAAAGCGGCGGACTTGTTAAACGAGTCTTTTTTAACGTCCCAGGATGAGGAAATACCGGAAAGGGAGATCAAAGCTGAATTGGATCAGCTGGCCAACGCTCTTAGAGCAGATCACCTAAGCCGTCAGATTGAAGGACTTAAAACAGAGTTGGAAAAAGCGGAAAAAGACGGAGACAAGATTAAAATAGAGGAGATCTACCAAAAATTAGGAGAGGTTATCAGACAGAAATTAAAATAAAAGGGTCAATGCCCAAGAAGAAACCAAAGGCGCAAAAAGCCAAGCGGGCAAAAAAGATCATCAAACGGAAAACCAGTCCCCAAAAAACAAAAGCTCAGTCTGTTTCCCGGAGTCGGGCGAAACATCGCGCCAACACCAGGACGGCTAAAACATTAAAGCGGGCTGGAAA
>CAYIIA010000003.1:0-19496 GCA_964363385.1 uncultured Gammaproteobacteria bacterium | reverse complement strand
CCCCCCCCCCCACCCCGCCGCCCCCCACCCAAAATTACTTGGCATATGAAGGAAAAGTTTTTAATCGGATACGAGGATATTATTTCAATGGATAATCTATTGTCGGCTTGGCGGGAGTTCGTTGTCGGAAAAAGGTCCAAGCCGGATGTCATGGATTTTTCCCTTGATCTGATGGATAACATCTTACAGCTTCACAGCGAGCTTGGCAACAAGACCTACCGCCACGGCGGTTACGAGAGCTTTTACATCACCGATCCGAAACTGAGGCATATCCATAAAGCGAGTGTCCGCGATCGTCTGATCCACCACGCCGTTTACCGCCGGCTATGTCCGCTTTTTGAAAAAATTTTCATCCCGGATTCGTATTCCTGCCGGTTGGGAAAAGGAACCCATAAGGCCGTGGTCAGGCTGGAATCTTTTATCCGCAAATCCGGCCGTAACAATACGATTGTTTGCTGGACGCTGAAATGCGACATTAAGAAGTTTTTTGCCAGTGTTGATCACGGGATTCTTTTGAAAATCCTGAGCAGATATATTGATAATGGAGACATCCTAAACCTCTTAGCTGGAATCATAGGGAGCTTTGAAAACAAGCCGGGAAAAGGATTGCCTTTAGGAAATCTGACCTCGCAGTTGTTCGCCAATGTCTACATGAACGGATTCGATTGGTTCGCAAAGCACAGGCTTAAAGCAAAATACTATATCCGTTACACGGATGATTTCATTATCTTGTCTGATAATAGATCATTGTTGGTTGGAAATTTGGAATCAATCAACGGGTTCTTGCGGGACGAATTAAAGCTGTCATTGCATGCTGAAAAAGTTTCCATCAAGACCGCGTCATCCGGCCTGGATTTCCTGGGCTGGGTTAATTTTACGCGCCACAGGGTATTGAGGAAAAAGACAAAACAACGCATGATAGGCAGGATCATGGACAATCCCAGACCGGAAACCCTTGCCTCGTATCTCGGACTCCTTAAGCACGGCAATGCCTTCAAATTAAAACAGGAACTGCTCAATAGTTATTGGCTATGGAAGAATTGAGTCCTTGACTTTGACAGTCTTGACACTTCCAGGTATAATGAATGAGATTTAAGTTATCCCCAACTTTCCATGTTAGACAAAATCGCCATCAAAGGAGCGAGAGTGAACAATCTTAAAAACGTTTCTTTAGACCTGCCCAAAAACGAGTTGGTCGTCATTACCGGGCTTTCCGGCTCAGGCAAGTCATCCCTTGCCTTCGATACCATCTATGCCGAAGGCCAAAGAAGGTATGCGGAGAGTTTGTCTTCATATGCCAAACAATTCCTGGACCTTATGGACAAGCCGGACGTGGACAGTATAGATGGTCTTTCTCCCACTATTGCCATTGACCAGAAATCTTCTTCTGTCAATCCCAGATCTACGGTGGGAACCGTGACTGAGATATATGACTATCTCCGCCTGCTCTATGCCAAGACCGGCGAAGTCCATTGCTACCGTTGCGGCGAGATCATTACCAAACAGACTCCGGCTCAGATTTTGGAACGGATTTTAAGTTTGCCTTTAGGGACTAGAATACAACTGCTGGCTCCGGTCATCTACAACAAAAAAGGATCCCACCAGAAACAGATTGAGGCCATCGGCCGGGCGAATTACGAACTCCTGCGGATTGACGATCATTTCTACAATATCGACGAAGCCAGGGTTTTGGATTTGGACAAGAATACTAATCATATCATTGAAATCTTGGCAGACAGCCTGACTATCTCCTCTGCTGTTAAGAAAAAACAAGCCGGGGATCCGGAATGGGAAAGACTTCAAAAATCTTTGAGTCTGGCTTTGGATCTGGGCAACGGTTTTGTCAATATCCATCTGCCGGAAAAAAACGAAGACCAGCGATTCAATCTTTACTACGTCTGCCATAACTGCGGCGTTTCTCTGGCCGAGATAGAATCCAGGAGTTTTTCCTTTAATTCTCCTTTCGGCGCCTGTCAGGATTGCCGGGGACTGGGCATCAAGCTAGTGCCAGACCCTAATTTAATTATCCCCAATAAAAGATTAACCTTGGCCGAAGGAGCGATTAAACCCTGGTCAAGAAATTTCGCTTCCCAGAATTCCAATTTCAAAATTCTGGAAAAAGTGGCGGAGAAGCACAAATTCAGCCTGCAAGTGCCGGTATTGGAACTGCCTCAGAAAGTTTTGGATGTCATTTTCAATGGCAATGGAGACGATGAGTACGAAGTGGACGGAAAAAAAGTCCGTTTCGAAGGACTCGTTGAATTCATCGACGGCAAATATTTGGAAACCAAGTCGGAATATTTAAGAAAGACCCTGGAAGACTATATGCGGATTTCCACTTGTCCGGCCTGCAAAGGAAAAAGACTGAGGCCGGAAAGCCTGAGTGTTTTGATAGAGAACCTCTCCATCGCCCAGATGACGGATCTGCCAGTAGATCAGTTGGTTTCTTTTTTCGACCATCTTTCCAAAAAATGGCAGGACAATGTCCGGGCGGAAAAGATTTCCCGGCAGCTCATCAAGGAAGTGCAGAAGAAGCTTGGATTCCTGCAGAATGTGGGCCTTGGGTATCTGACGCTTTCAAGAAGCGCCAATACTTTGGCCGGCGGAGAAGCGCAGAGGATCAGATTGGCGACGCAGATCGGCTCCGGTCTGGAGGGCGTGGTATACATCTTAGATGAACCATCCATCGGTCTTCATGCCAGGGACAATGCCAAACTCATCGACACTCTTAAAAAATTAAGGGATAAGGGCAACTCGGTCCTGGTGGTTGAACATGACGAGCAGATGATGGCTTCTGCGGATTATCTGGTGGACATCGGTCCGGGCGCCGGAATCTTAGGCGGGGAGATCGTGGCTGAGGGGACTTTCAATGAAATCAAGAAGAATAAAAAATCCATCACCGGACAATATCTCTCAGGCATGAAGAAGATAGATCCGCCTGTGGCTTTCAGGAAAGGCAACGGCAAGGAAATTGAAATCACGGGCGCCTCGGAATTCAATCTTAAGGATATAGATGTCAAGTTGCCTTTGGGAAAATTAGTCTGCGTGACCGGAGTTTCCGGCTCAGGCAAGTCCACGCTCATGACCGAGATCTTAGCCAAGGCTTTGGCGCAGAGATTCTACCGGGCCAAGGATCTGCCTGGGAAACACAAGGAGATTAAAGGTTTGGAAAATTTGGACAAGGTCATAGACATAGACCAGTCGCCGATCGGGAGGACTCCCAGATCCAATCCGGCGACGTATACCGGCGTTTTCACTTACATCCGGGATTTGTACGCCTCTCTGCCGGAGAGCAGGATGAGGGGTTTCAAGCAAGGGCATTTCAGTTTCAATGTGAAAGGCGGAGGCCGGTGCGAGACTTGCGCCGGAGACGGCATGGTGAAGATTGAGATGCAATTCCTGCCGGACGTATATGTGGAATGTGAAGAGTGCCATGGCAAGAGATACAACCGCCAGGCTTTGGAAATACACTACCAAGAAAAGAATATCAGCGACGTTCTGGATATGTCCGTGGCTGAGGCGAGGAAATTTTTTGCCGGCCATGACCAGATCATAGACAAACTCGGGATACTGCAGGAAGTCGGTTTGGAATATTTGAGATTGGGACAACCAGCCACGACCCTTTCCGGCGGTGAAGCGCAAAGAGTGAAATTAGCCACCGAATTGTCCAGAAGACCGACTGGAAAAACTTTGTATATTCTGGATGAACCGACGACCGGCCTTCATTTCGATGATGTCAAAAGATTGCTTCAGGTTTTGAACCAACTGGCTGACAAAGGCAATTCGGTTTTTATCATCGAACATAATTTGGATGTCATCAAGTCCGCGGATTGGATCATCGATCTCGGTCCTGAAGGCGGAGACAAGGGCGGACAACTGGTGGCTTTCGGCACGCCCAGGGACGTGGCCAAAGTCAAAGGAAGCTATACCGGACAGTATTTGAAGAAATTGTTGGAATAAGAAAAGCTCGCTGAGATAATGGCTCAGCGAGCGGAGTGCGGCTTGACGCTCAGTGGTTAGGCGTTGAGAGCATCAAGCTTTTCATCCAATTCATCCCATTTTTCCGGGGAGATTTCCGTGGCGGCGTCAATGTCTTCGACTTTTTCGGGATTGGCAGCGGAAAGTCCATGGAGCTCATACCAGAACTCGGCGTGTTCCAGGGACAGGCTGCAAAACGCCTTGCCGTCAGTTACGCCGGTTTCGTGCAGAGCATGGTCTCGGTATTGGCCGACATTCATCATTACATAACCCTCCTTAGTTGAAGCCTCGGTCAAACATCACATATCATTATATCCCAAGATTAAATAAATGTCAAGATCCGTTAAATGTGGTATAATACCGTTATGAATTACCTAATACTGTTTATCGTTGGCTTCATAGAGATGATCATCGCCGCCGCCTGGACCAAGGCCGTGGCTGAAACCAGGGTGTATGTCAGCGGCCTGGTTACGGTGATCAATATCATGATCTGGTACTACGTCCTCAGTCTAATCGTCGATAACATCAACAACTGGAAAATTGCTGTAGTGTATGCTATTGGTTGCGCTCTTGGCACTATGGCCGGGACTTACTATTTCCAACAAGCCGGCATAAAAAGAGAAAAAAAGAAAAAATCTGTTTTTAAGTCGGTAATCAATATTTTCAGGATGTAGATCGGGCAATTTTAACGCCTTCTTTAAGAAGGCTTTTTTAGTTGAAAAAAAATCCCTTTTATGTTAAATTTAATTTAACAAAAATATGGCTGACTACAAAGAGTTTTTAACCTCTGGCGGGGAAAAGAAATGGCAGGAATACTGGGAACAGGAAAAGATCGCCCGAGCCGAGGATTTCAGTTCAAAGCCCAAAAAATACATTTTGGATATGTTTCCATATCCTTCTGGAGCCGGCCTTCATGTCGGCCATCCGGAAGGGTACACGGCGACGGATATATATTCCAGGTATTTAAGACTGAGAGGTTTCAACGTCCTCCATCCCATGGGCTGGGACGCTTTCGGTTTGCCGGCAGAGAACTATGCCATTAAGACCGGGACTCATCCCAGAAAAACCACGGAAGAAAACATTTCGGTTTTTAAAAGACAGATCCGGTCTTTGGGATTTTCTTACGACTGGTCCAGAGAGATAGATACGACGGACCCGGAGTATTTCAGATGGACTCAATGGATCTTTCTCCAACTCTTTAAAAAAGGGCTGGCTTACGAAGCCATTGTGCCCATTAATTTCTGTCCGTCCTGCAAGACCGGACTGGCCAACGAGGAAGTGGTCAGCGGCAAATGCGAACGTTGCGGCGCAACGGTGGAAAGGAAGGATCTCCGCCAATGGATGCTTCGCATCACCAGTTTTGCGGATCGCCTGCTTGCCGGTTTGGACGATCTGGACTGGCCTCAGTCGATTAAATCATCGCAAAGGAATTGGATCGGGAGAAGCGAAGGCGCGGAAGTGGATTTTTTAATTGAAGGCGCGGAAAAGAAGATTCGGGTGTACACGACCAGGCCGGATACGCTCTTCGGCGCGACCTATATGGTTTTAGCTCCGGAACATTCTTTGGTCAATGAGCTGAAAGAAAAGATTTCTAACTTTGATGAAGTTTCCGCTTATGTGATTAAGTCTAAGAACAAGTCGGATTTGGAAAGAACGGATCTAAACAAGGAAAAGACCGGCGTGGAGCTTAAAGGAATCAAAGCTGTTAATCCGGTAAACGGAGAAGAGATCCCGGTTTGGCTTTCCGACTATGTCCTGTCTTCCTACGGCACTGGCGCGATTATGGCGGTTCCGGCTCATGACGGGAGAGATTGGGAATTTGCCAAAAAATTTGGGATTGAAATAAAATTTGTTATTATTCCTGATCAGTTTTATTATCCTGATTCGAATGGTGACGCCATTTTTTTAAATTATCCACAAGAGAAAGATAAAATTTTAGAAAAGATGCAAAGCGTAAATGGAGGAATTTGTTATACAAACATTGACGCTGGTGAAATGATCAACTCCGACTTCCTAAACGGCCTGGTCCCGGAGGAAGCTATCAGGCAAATGACGAGTTGGCTGGAAGAAAAAGGCTATGGCAAGAAAGCGATCAATTACAAATTGCGGGATTGGGTTTTTTCCCGCCAAAGGTACTGGGGCGAACCAATTCCTCTAGTGCATTGCGAAGCTTGCAGGAGTAAAAAACAAAAAATCCTGCTTATCCACGGCTTTGAAGGCTCCGGCGAGGGCAACTGGTTGCTTTGGGTGAAGAAAAAATTGGAAAAGAACGGTTTTGAGGTTTTCAACCCGACCATGACCACCAGCGAGCATCCGGACCTGGAATCTTGGCTGAGCGAACTGAAGCCGTACATCAACCAGATGGGAGAGCAGGATGTGGTGGTCGGCCACAGTCTGGGAGGCAAGGCCGCTCTGCATTTAATTGAGAGAGCGAACAAGAAGATAGGGTATCTTTTCTTGGTCGCCCCGGTTTTGGATGCAGCCTCAGATAAAGAGTATGATCTGTTTTCGAAGGAGTGGCAAGGTTCAGATATTGAATTATTGAAGAAATTTTCTTCCGCCAAATTGGATTGGGACAAAATCAGCAATCTAGTTTACGGCAAGAATGTTATTCTCTCAGATGATGATCCGTACATCAAAGTAGAAAGCAAGAATCTTCTGCCCCCGGGTTGGTCTAAGGAAGTCTGGCATGAGTTCGGCCATTTCCAAGAAAAAGAAATCCCCGAGCTTTTAAAAACCATCTCCGGAGTCAAGAATACCGGCTGGGTTCCAGTTCCGGAAAACGAACTGCCCCTTGCTTTGCCGGAAGTGGAGAAATACGAACCGTCTGGAACCGGAGAATCTCCTCTGGCCAACGTAACCAAATGGGTGGAAACCAAGTGTCCGGTTTGCGGCGGAAAGGCTCAAAGAGAAACCAACACCATGCCTCAGTGGGCCGGATCTTCCTGGTACTGGTTGAGGTATATAGATCCTTTAAATAATAATTCTTTTGCGGATTTTGAAAAACTCTCCTACTGGTTGCCGGTGGATGTGTACGTCGGCGGAGCCGAGCATGCGGTCTTGCATCTTCTTTACGCCCGTTTCTGGAATATGGTTTTATTTGACTTGGGATTAGTGCCTCAGGCAGAGCCGTTTTTGAAACTCATAAACCAAGGATTGATCCTGGGAGAAGACGGAGAAAAGATGTCCAAGTCCAGAGGCAATGTGGTCAACCCGGACGATGTGTTGAAGACTCACGGCGCGGATTCTTTCCGTCTCTACGAAATGTTCATGGGTCCATTGGAAGACGTAAAGCCTTGGAGCACCAGGAGTATGATCGGCATAGACCGTTTTTTGGAAAGAATCTGGAATTCCTACCAGGAAATTCCTCTAGCAGGCGATCTGGACAAAGATTTGAAATCCCTGCTTCACAAAACCATTAAGAAGGCAGGGGAGGATATCGAAGGTATGCGTTTCAATACCGCCATCTCTGCTCTCATGGTCTTAATTAACAAACTGACTGAGGTTAAAGTCGCTTCCAAGGATTTTTGGGAGAAATTCCTAGTCATCCTTGCTCCTTTCGCTCCTCATCTTTGCGAAGAACTCTGGTTCGGATTGGGGAACAGTAAAAGCGTTTTTTTGGAAACATGGCCGGAATATGATGAAAACCTAATTAAAGACGAGAAGGTGGATATAGTCGTGCAGATAAACGGCAAGATGAGAGGAAAGATTTCTGTTTCTCCGGATATCGATGAAAAGACGGCCGTGGAATTGGCTAAACAAGATCCTCGGGTCATCAAATATCTGGAAGGCAAGGAAATTAAAAAAACGGTTTTCGTCAAAGGGAAGCTCATTAGTTTCGTAATCTAGGGCATTGGAAAAAACCTGGCTGGAGCCAGGTTTTTCTTTTTGCCTTTTTTTGGTATAATCCAAAGCATGCAAATCATCTTAGGCGAAGAATTAGGCCAGGAAAAATGGGACGGATTCATTAAAAAAAATTCGTTGGATTTCGGTTTCCTCCAATCCTGGGATTGGGCCGAGTTCCAAAGAAGCCTGGGCAAAGACGTTTTCCTTTTGGCGATTGAAGAAAAAGAGATTTTAGGCTTGGTTCTTTTAATCAAACAAAGATTGCCTCTGGGCAAGAACTATTTGTATTCTCCCCGAGGTCCGATTTTGAAAAAAGACAGATACTTTCCTTTTTTCAGGGAAGAAGTCAGGAAGATCGCTAAGGGAGAAAGATCCGTTTTTTGGCGTTTGGATCCGGCTTGGCCGGAATCAATCCAGGATCTTAAGTTTGCGGGCCAAGTCCAGCCTAAAAAAACTTTAATTTTGGATTTGGAAAAAGGCGAAGAGCAATTGCTTAAGGAAATGAAGCCTAAGACAAGGTACAACATTAAAATTGCGGAAAAACACAGGATAAAGATAGATCAAGGCAAGGAGTATTTTGAAGATTTCTGGGAGTTGATGAAGAAAACTTCCAAGAGGGACCAATTTGTTTCCCATCCCAAGGAATACTATCTTAAAATGTCGGATTTTATGGAAATCATGGTGGCAAAATACGAGGATAAAGTGATTGCGGCCAATCTGACGGTTTTTTTCGGAGATTGGTGCGTATATCTTCACGGCGCTTCAGATTATAATTTCAGAGACAAGATGGCGCCGTACCTCCTGCAGTGGGAGACCATCAAGAAAGCCAAGAAACAAGGCAAGAAACATTATGATTTCTGGGGCGTGGATGAGAAGAAGTGGCCTGGAGTCACCAGGTTCAAGACCGGATTTTCTCCCAAGACCGGGTTTGCTGAATATGCCGGAGCCTGGGATGAAGCGTATGCCAGTCTTTGGTACGGGCTGTATAAGTTAATAAAAAGACAATGAATTCTTTTTTCAAGAAAGTGTTTTCTAAAACCAAATTATCTCCGGATATCACGGCTTTGTATTCAAATATCGTGATAGATCAGATAGGAGAGGGGTTGGTCGGCTTGTTCATGCCGATTTTTTTATGGCAAACATTCGGAAGCATCAATCTGGTCCTTTTATATTATTTCTGCGTGTATTTCCTCTATGCAGTTCTGGTTTTCTTTGGCGCCAAGATCATGTCCCGCCTGGGCCAGAAGATGTCTATGATCCTTTCCATACCATTTAAAATACTCTTTTTCACTGGCTTGTATTTCCTCTCTGTCGGTTATCCGGTTTTAATCATTACGTTTTTAATGATTACGATCGTCGAAGTCAGGCTCATGCTCTTCTGGGTGCCTTACCACACGGATTTCGCCGGTTTTACCAACAAGAAGAGTCGAGGAAGGGTTATTGGCCTCCTCTCGGCCATTTCCAGCCTGGTTTCCATCCTTATCCCGGTTTTCTCCGGCTGGCTCATTAAAATGTACGGCTTTGAAGTCCTGTTTCTTATCGCTATCGTCTTATTTGTAGTTTCCCTTTTGCCTCTTTTCCTGATCAAGCCCACTTTTGAGAAATTCACTTTTTCCTTCAAAGAAACCTGGCGAAAACTTTTAGGCAGGCAGTACCGGAGGATGTTCTTGTCCTACTTTGCCGATGGCATGGAAAATATGGTCGGCGCTATCATCTGGCCCATCTTCATCTTCCAGCTTTTAAAAGGAGACTTCCTGGCGGTCGGCGCCATATCTTCTCTCATCGTCCTTTTTACGGTTTCCGCCCAGTTAATAATGGGCCAATTCACGGATAAATTCGACAAAAAGAAACTTATGCGCTGGGGATCAGGCTTGTATGCCATAGGATGGTTCTTAAAGATCTTTGTTTCCACCGGCTTTGAGATTTTTCTAGCTTCCACTTACCACAACTTCGCCGCCATTGTCATGAGAACGCCTTTTGACGCCTTGATTTATGAGAAAGCGGCAGATGCCGGACATTACGTAGACGAACTTACGGTGCTAAGGGAAATGGCTCTGAACCTAGGCAGGGCTTTTTGCGTCATTCTCTTGTTCATTTTCCTTTCTTTCTTCGGCTTGCAATGGACATTCATCTTAGCCGGCGTCGCTTCTCTCTTTGTTAATATTTTGTAATATGTCTATCCAGGCACTAGCCTCAAAGTACGGATTAAACCCCTCGAAACTAAGAGGCCAGAATTTTTTAGTCGACCAGAACATTGTTGGAAAAATACTGGAAAAAGCGGGTTTAAATGAAAAAGACACAGTCTTGGAGGTTGGTCCTGGCTTTGGCGTCTTGACTAAGGAATTAGTCCAGAGAGTGAAAAGAGTGGTAGCCGTGGAATTAGACAAGAAAATATCCAGTTTTTTGCAAATAGAGTTTAATAATGCCAAAAACCTGGATTTAGTCCAAGGAGATATCCTTAAGGTAAATATTAAAGGTCTTAATCTTAAGGATTACAAGATCGTGACTAACTTGCCGTACGGTATTTCCGCCCATTTTCTAAGGAAATTTTTAGGACAAGAGCCTAAACCCAAAGAGATAGTGGTCATGCTCCAAAAAGAGGTCGGAGAAAGGATCATAGCCGGTCCGGGAGAAATGAGTTTGTTATCTCTCTCAGTCCAATTTTATGCCCATCCGGAGATCTTGTTTCCGGTTTCAAGAGGAAGTTTCTGGCCTGAACCAAATGTGGATTCCGTGGTTTTAAGGATTAAATTAAAAAAGAAACCCCCTTTTACTGACGAGAAGTTTTTTTTCCGGGTGGCCAGGATTGGATTTTCTGCCAAAAGAAAGCAATTACAAAACAATCTGTCTAATGGTTTACATCAAAAAAACGCTAAAATTAGGGAAATATTACTAGATTTAGATTTAGATGAGAAAATACGGGCGCAAGATTTAAGTTTGGAAGATTGGGTGAAATTAAATAAACATTTAATTAAACAAATTTAGTTTGTCTTCTTTATTTGATTCGTGTTGTAATATATTGAGGCGATTGTGGCGCCTCTTTTCTTTTTATGATATAATTTAAATAATAAATAGAGTTATCCACACCTCATGGAAGGTGATAAGCAATTAGCAGAGAAATTCTGGGAAAACTATTCGCTTCAACAGAGAAAAAACGAGAAAGAAGCCATGGATTTGACTACTGGTCCCAGAATAAACCGGCCGTTACTTAAGGAAAGAATGGTGGCCGGGGCGATTGTAATTGCTTCTTTGGCGGCGGTTTTCGCGGTTTTTTTCCAGATGGCGAATATTAAGGGCGATTCTCTAATCAACCGATTGGCTAGCGTGCGAACTAACACCAACCAAGAGAATAACAGCCTTTTGGCCCTGCAAGCTAAGGATACGGACGGAGACGGGCTGACAGATTATGACGAGTTCAATACTTACGAAACCAGTCCTTATTTGGAAGATACGGATAGCGACGGATATTCAGACAAAGAAGAGATTGATCTAGGCTATGATCCGAATTGCGCCGGCAAAGAAACCTGTGTTTCTTCAGGAAGCGGGAATACCAATGCTTCAGTGCCGACTTTGCAGACAGAACCTGAAACAGGTTCAGGGACTATCAGCAGCGAGTTGCTTAGATCTGTTTTCCGCCAATCCGGCATGTCAGAAGAGGATTTAGCCCAGTTGTCTGACGCCGAGCTCTTTGTCATGTACCAGCAGGCGGTTAGCGGAAGTGATTCTAGTGATTCTGTAGATATTTCTGGTTTAGCCGATACCTCAGCTTCCAGCGAGGCAGTGGATTTGAGCGGTTTAAACCTTTCTTCAGTGGATGATTTAAGGAATCTGACCGGAGCCCAGGTTAGGGCTCTGCTCATTGAGCAGGGAGCTCCGGAAACATTACTGAGCCAAGTGAGCGACGAAGATCTAAAAACCATGTTTTTACAGAAATTAGACGAGAAAATTAAGACCACGCCGTAGATTATGTTGTTAAAGAAAAAATTCGGATTAATCGTTTTAGCAAGTTTTTTGGTCGGCGGATTTTTGATATTTCCGGTTAGAAATATTTTGGCCGCGAATGCTTTTCCGGCAGACACCATGGCAGGCGGGGACTTTTTTGATTTAACAAGCATGACGGATGCGGAGCAGAAGGCGGCCATACTCAAAGCTACGGCCAGGTGCCGGGCTTTGGAAGGACAAATGACTCCCTTGCCAGCAAAAGGAACAGATATTGCGGGAGTAGTAGAATGTGTCAACCAGATGATTATCACTAATGCTGAAAGTTCCAGAGATCAAATCATGGCTGTGATTAAAAAACAGCAGCGCGAAGAATGGTGGTCTAATCTGCAGAAGGAGTTGAGTAATAATCTGGCCGGCGCCTGGAAAGCCACGGCTAAGCAATTCAGCAAGCAATTGGCGTATGATACCGCGGTTTGGGTGGCTTCAGGCGGCCAAGGGCAGAAACCGCTCTACATGACAGAGGGGATCGGCCAGTATTTGAAAAATACGGCAGACGATGTGCTCGGCTCTTTTGTAGATAATTTGACTAAGAGTTATGGCGTGGATATCTGCGAACCGAATTTTCAGTTGAAAGTCATGATTCCCCGTTTGATCGGAGGCGTGCCTGGAGGCAGGGCCAGAGTGCGTTGCAGTTTTACAGAAATGGCTAGTAATTGGCAGGATGCTGTGCAAAATCCGAATTTTTCCGTTGAATTTGGAAATTACTTAAGGCCTGGAGAAAATGATCTTTCCAGCATCTTGGTTTTAAAAACCGGTTTGTCTGATAAATTGGACAGAAGCATCAGAGACGAGACAGTCGGAGCGATAATGGACAGCGGTTGGAAACCAGTCGTAGACAAGGCGGGTAAAATCCTGACGCCTGGCACCATGGTCAGGGAAATGGCAGGCATACCGGCTACTAAAGCCAATCTTGAAGATTATACCTTTACCAATACAATTTGGGATTTTATTGAAACCTTCCTTAATACTTTGACGGGCAAGCTTCTGGAAAATCTCATGACCGGATATTTTGATAAGAGTGATGGCAGCAGTGGCAACAATCCTTTGGATCTCTCTCCTTTATCCTCTCTCTTTGACCAAGAAGCAGCTCCGTTTGTTTCCGGCACCAAGGGAGCGGAAGAAAGGAATCTGAGTCTGGTGGAAGGGCAGATAAAAGTGGGCGGACCGTATGATATCCTGAATAAACTGACTCAATGCGCCGAGCAGAACAAAGTAAATCCCGGACCGACAGATTGCGTCATTGACCAGATTTTCGCGGATGCCATCCGAAGGAAAGTCCAAATCAAGGATTTAGGGGAGGATATTAAGAATCGGAAGTTCGCGCCGCCAGTCAATCAGGTGGAAAATCCCCAGACAGTCTTTACTTTAAGGAACATCCAGATCCTGAGGAAATACCGGATCGTGCCGGTCGGCTGGGAAATCGCGGCTAAATATATTGACGCTTTAAACCAACAAACAGGCGGCAAAGGCAAGGTTTACACTCTAGGCGATGTGATTAACCTTTATAATTACATTGATAATACAAACAATACCGAAAACAACATCGGGGTTAGCCTGCAAGGATTGATCGATCCTACGTGGGTTTTGAAAGCGCCCGAACTATTCTGTCGCCGGGAAAGTTTCGGAGAACAGAATACTTTTGCTGAATCCCAGACCGGGACGCTCCAGCGCAACAAATATTGCGCAGACGAACAGCAGTGCCTGAAGGAGGATGACAATGGCAACTGTCTGAATTATGGCTATTGCACGGAAGAAAAAAGGATTTGGGATTTCAACGGCCAAAGTTGTGAGCCGCAATTCAACACCTGCCAGACTTTTAAGTCCAGGGCGGGAAGCGACGCCTCGTATTTGGCTGACACCTTGGATCATCGGTATTGCAACGCGCAGAATGCCGGCTGCCGCTGGTACAGCGCCATATTCAATCCGGTCAGCAATGATTGGATAAACAGCAGCAGCAGCGCGGAGACAGTGTTAAGCCTTTGTCCTAAAAGCAATATTGGCGGTTGCAAAGTCACAGTGACTTCTGCCGGAGGTTTTAAAGTGTTGAAAGGACATAATACAAGCGTGAATAACAGACTGATCATGGCTTCGCCCTGCACGGATGAAAAGTGCTCCTTTGTTAGCAGTCAATGCACGATCCCTCCCGGAGGCACGAAATGCAAAGTGGACAGCTGTGTTTCTGAAACCAATATTTTAAATAATTTCAATCCCGGATTTGAAGATTCATTGAATAACAGCTGGGATGCAAGTTCGTGGAGTGAAGAATATATCGATTCAAACAACGGCCATTCGCGCGTAGAAAATCAAGGTGTGGATGGAAGCTCGGCTTTTAGGCTTTTAAGCCTGCAAAACAATAGCGCCATAACCAGCCGGTTGGAAAATGTCATTGGCGTGAGTGCTGGAGACAGCTACCAGCTTAGCTTCCAAGTCAGGGGAGGAATCAATTCCGGAAGCGTGAGTGTCAGAGTGGCTTCCGGCGGCAATCTGGCCAGTGATCTGCAGATGGGGTCAATCTCCAATCTTGACGCTAATGTTTGGCGCCAATACGACATGACTTTTGAAGCCGAGGCTGATAACAACCTAACAATTGAAATCGTCACTGATCCCGATACGTCCGCTACGGTTTATTTCGACGACTTTGATTTGAGACGCATGGAATCAGACTGCTCGGATAAAACCATCTGGCTTACTTTGGGAGACAGCTTCAATAACTTTTCAGAAATTTATTTTGACCGGGATGTTCAAGCTTGCGATAGCAAGGATGCCGGCTGCTCGGAATTTATCCGGACAAGATCCGGTTTGGGCAGCAATCTGTTTGTTAATGGCGGATTTGAGCTTATGGATGATAACGGCCAAGTCTTAGGAATTTCTGCTGGCAGTAGTTTGGAGATTTCCGCCGTCCAGGATCATGTCCATAGCGGATCGCGGGCGATTAAAGCAGAGACAACCGGAACTAACACTGCTTTCGGTGCGGAGCACATGCCGTTGATTTCAAGCGGAAAAAGGTACGTTTTTTCCCTCTGGGTTTATCCGGTTGATGCTATAAGCGGATTCATCAACTACATAGAAGGCTTAAACGAAGATTGTTCTTTCAGCAATCTGTCAGTCGGCGAATGGCATAGATTAAGCTGTGTGGTTGAAAATATGGAATTTCAGTCAAATATCGTGGTCAGCGGCAGCGGGAAATCTTTTTATCTGGACGATTTCAAGCTGGAAGAAGTGCCATATAATGTCAGCGTCCCTTCGGAATATACAGCATACGAACCGGATGAAAGACCGGCTAACCAGCGGGCTTATCTGAAAAAAGCGCCAAGCTATTTTAATTGTTACGGCAATGGCGCGCCAGCGACCGTCAGCGATGTCATAAATATCTTGGAAAATAGCGACAAGGCTTGCGCCAATTACGCTCCGGTGTGCGCCGCCAGTGAAGTGGGTTGCGAGCTGTATACCCCTGTAAACAACGATCCGGCCGTTCCAGGAACCATTACTCAAGAAGATGTTTGTCCGTCAGAGTGCGTCGGTTACCAAGTATACAAACAAGAACAGACATTCTTTACCAGCGCCAGGCTGTCCCAGTTCATTGCCGATGACAAGCCGAAGTACTGTTCCGCCGCCTACGCTGGTTGCGATGAATTCACTAATCTGGATGAAGTGGCCAAGGGCGGTGAAGGCAGGGAATATTATTCCCAGTTAAGGGTCTGCCAGATGCCGGGCAAAGACGACCAGAGGACATATTACACTTGGGAAGGGGATGATACGACTGGTTACCAGCTTAAGACTTTTGAGTTGAAGAAGAGCCAAGCCGGCAGCGTGGCAAGCGAAGCGCCTTGCACCAGTCTCCGTTATCCGGCTGAATTAAAAGGCGAGAACAGATGCGAAGATCCCACTGTTGACGTTCTTGGTTCGTTGTCTTTGAATTTTTCCAATCCAGACTCTGTTTCTTACCAAATAGCTAATTTGCATAATTACGGCATCTGCGTCAAAGAGGAACTTTCCGGATATATTAACGCAGACAGGACATTCGTGATTTTAGCCAATCCGGATTGCCGGGAAATGTACGACGCTGCCGGCGGAATCCATTATCGCCTGTTCAGCCGCACAATTTCCATTTCCGAAGATTGCCATCCATACCGGCGGACCCTGACTCAGAGCGCCAGCGATGCAAAAACAGATTGTGAATTAAGCAGCGGCTATTTCAATAATTTCGATGAATGCATATATATGGCCATACCCGGACAAGGCAAGGTGTGTCCGGCAGAGATGAAAGGCTGCAGGCAGTATACGGGTAACAGAGGAAACAATGTCAGAAATGTTTTTTACAGCGATTTTGAGAACGGCACTGACAAATGGTTGAGCGACCGGGGAGTCATCAGTTCCTCGGCCACCCATCCGGGTGGAAGCTCATTCTCCAACCGGAATAACAGGTCTTTGGCCAGGCCAGTGGATATCAGCCGCAATAAAACATATGTTTTAAGTTTTTGGGCCAAAGGTAACAGTGATTTCAAGCTCAGATCCGTGGCATTTTCCGGCGCTAGGCAGGATCAGGATCTTTTCTACTTAGGCTCAAATGATCCAAGCGGCGCGCAAACAATCACTACGGACTGGAAGCTATACAGCTTCGGACCGGTGTTTGTCACCTGGGATGTTTCCGCCGGCCAGCAACTGGAAATCAATATTTCTTCAGGCAAGACAATTTATATAGATAACGCGCTGCTCAAGGAAATCAAACAGAACTTTTACCTGATTGAAAATTCCTGGTTTACGCCCATTTCTTGTGATAACGAACTGAACAATCCTGGCGGCACCAGCCCTTCTTGCAGCGACAACCGCTGTGCTCCAGGCAAGATGCTCGGCTGCCAAGCCTACAAAGACAAAGCCGACAATCTATGGAATCTGAAATCATTCGACAAACTCTGCCGTTTTGAAGCGGTAGGTTGCGAGGCTATGATTGACACTTTTAATTCCAATTCTTATACCGGACAGACTTTCAATAAAGGAGATGCTTCCGAGGTTGGTGTGCTGTCTGACAAGGTGGTATATCTGGTCAATGACAGCAAATATGGCTGTTTGGCGGAAAACAAAGGCTGTTCAGCTTATGGTTTGCCTCAAATAAACATGTATGACGAGATTTTTGGATACAATACAACGTATCTTAAGAATCAGCCGGATCGTTACAGCGTGGATCTGTGCAAATTCAACGAGGCCTGGTGCGAGGAATATTATTCCAATTCCGATGCGGCCAGGACGTCGTATTTCAAGGATCCGAGAGAAAGGCTCTGCGCCTATGATCCTAACGCTATCGGTACGGATAAATGGCTGGATAAAAACGGTAATCCTTGCGGCAGCGTATCTTACCAGACGATCGGCGAGGGAGTGCGGGAAGACAAATTGCAGCCGCGAGGCTGGTTCGATAATCTTCGCGGCGCGGTGGATGAGGATTACCAGGGCTGGGCCGGCGTTTGTCCGTCAGCGCAGAGCAGTTGTTCCGAATATATTGATCCGACCGCTTCCATTTATACAAATTTATTATCTGCTCTGACTAATGAAATAACTTTGGATGCCAACACGCTTTACACGATTTCCGCCAAGGCGGGAAGCGCTAATGTCAGGATTGCGTTGAGCTGTCCAGAGACAGGCGGTTTTTACTGGTCGCCTGACAGCAGTATGGCTTTTAACAACACAGACAGGACTTTTAATCTAATCCGCAATAATTCCAACGGCAAGATAATCAGCGGCCGCTTCTTAATCGATTCGGATGAGGAAAGCCGGATAAATTGCACTATTAGTGGAAACGCCACAGAGACAAAATTAGTTCCTTCAGGCGTGTATTACCAGATAGCCAGCCGAGTGGATACGGCCAGTTGCCAGGGAGTGGTTAATTACGATACCGGCTGCGTGCTGTTTAACAACCGCGGAGAAATAAATCTGTCTGACGGATCGGCTGTCTCCAGATCAAACAGTTATCTGAATTTCGACGCGGATGCGACTTTGTTGGAAAGTCAGACCAAGAAAGCCTCGGTTTCTCCTGTCAAAGCAGTGGATCCGGGACAGAAGAATTCCGGCGTGATCGCCAAGGTTTCTCCGGATCGGAATTGCCGCACTTGGCTGTATTGCACGACTTATGAAAAAGCGGATCCGACTGAAGCCGGCAAAATTTATGGCAACAAGGATCAATGCCTGGCTTTGGGCCTTTGCTCTTCTTTGGGCAAAAATAATGAATGCAACAAGCTGGTTTCAGGCGAAGCGCCGGCAGTGACACTATATACGCAAAGAGACGTGAACCGCACCGGTTATGCTGTGGCCAAAAAATCATTTTCTTACCCATCCGGCATTAATAGCATTATAAAGGATGACGGCTTTTATCCATTCGATCTCATGAGCCAGATAGGCGGTTCGACTAATGTATTAAACGGCGATTTTGAGCAGGTTTTCGGCAGTGAAGGCGAGCCGGTCGGCTGGATACCGGATAATGAAGCCAATGAAGTTTGGAATGATACCAAATTCAAGATTGAATCAGATCCGAACAACCGCAAGCAAGGGTTGGGATATTTGAAGTTAAATAGCAAATACACAGCAGTTTCCGAGGAGATAGAAGTGGAAGCAGGCATGACCTATGTTCTTTCCGGCTGGATCAATACGAAGAATTTAGAGCCTCAGGGAACGACTCCGGCAGTGGCTATGATCCAGGTGGAAACCAGGAGCTTGGTTGGAGATCCGCGCCAAGGGCCATATTCAGTGGAATCAAAGGGTCATTGCGCTGGTTATTTTCAAGGATTTGTAAGATGTGACAGTTTATTTGTGAGAGCTGGAAGCGATTGGCAGAAGGTTTCCTTTACCTTTACGCCCACTGGCGTAGACAAGATCCGGTTGAGACTGACGAACTTTTTTACAAACAACCCTGCGGATGTATTCAATAATGGCGGTTTGACTTTTCCGGACAAGATAGGCCAGTATTCCCTTTTTGACGATATCTCCCTGAAACCGGTGCTTCAAGCTAATGGCTCGACTCAGATCGTCCGCACTTGCCGTTCATATCCGGAAGAGAATTCCCCGGCTTGCAAATATTATGAAGAGAACAAGCTTTTCTTCGGCCAGTATGGCTACTGCGTATTGAAAGATCCGAACAATCCGAACCAATGCTTGCAATGGTGGCCGGTGGACAAGATCAGGGGAGAAGCGATTGATGAGATTTCCGCTTACAAGGGAAGAGCGCCTTTGTATTACTGCACAGAATGGAAGACGGCGGATTTGACCGCTAATCAATCAGAAGGAGTTATAAATGTCAGCAAAGACTTGCCGGAAGAATATGGCATGGCAGAAGGATTAGGCAGCGATCAGCGCCAGCTTTTCTTTCCTTTAAGAGTAGAAGAGGCCTACAATTCCGTTTTTATGTGGCCCTATGTTAAAAAAATTGATTTTAACGGTTTATTTGCCGGTGTCGGCACGAATGGCAAGCCTTATTTCTGGCCCGTAACCATGGATATGTACAAAACCGGTTATTGCTTAAACCCTTTTGGCTTGTTTAATATATTTGGCGGAAGTAAATTAATATGCTCTGGCAATGATGGTTGGCTGAACAACGATCCTGATAGTAATGGACCAATTAAAAAGCTTTTAAATTGGCTGCTTGGCAAGTTGGATTTTGCTTATGACCCATTATTAGATAACTG
>CAYIIA010000002.1:0-21420 GCA_964363385.1 uncultured Gammaproteobacteria bacterium | reverse complement strand
GCCGAACTTATTGAAAAACACAGCCAAGCCAGAGATGACAGCCGTGATGAAAACCAGATAAATCCCTTTTTTCATACTTTAAAATAATTATTTATTTCCTGCGCCTCGTCTTTCGTCACTTTGGACACGGCCAAATCTGCGTTGACCAGGACCCAATCCCCGACTTGAGGATCAGCGACCAGGTCAAGGCTGACTCGGCGTCCGCCTTCAAGCTCGGCTTTGTTGCCGACAATCTTCTTAATTTCAAAAGGCAAAGTCAGGCACATCCTATTTTTTCTTTAAAAGCATAGCCGCGCCGATGACAATGACGAGTATCGGCCAGACGACATCCCAAGCAAACCCAGAAATAATCCCGAGGTTCTTGAGCAGGAACACTGCTCCTACAACGATTAAAGCGACTCCAAACATATTGGTATGTTATGATTCAAATCCTTGAGATAGCGCCCGGGACATCCTTGAGTTGAGCCCAGGAAAAGACCGGGCCGTCCTTGCATACATAGTATGGCCCGATGGCGCAATGCTGGCAAGCGCCTCCGCCGCAATGGATCCTTCTTTCCAAAGACAGAAATATGTTCTCATCCTTCAATTTCCTGTTTTTCAGTTCCTTTAAAACGAATTTGTACATCACCGGCGGACCGACTAATATGGCCACCGAGTTATTCGTGATCTTGGTTGTTTTAAAAAGATCCGTAATCATGCCCTTTTCCCCTTTCCAATTCTTGGAAGGTTTTTCCAGGATGATATTTAGTTCCGCCTGTCTTTCCCATTTGGCATATTCCTTCTTAAAAAGCAAGGTCTCTTCGTTCTTGCAGCCGTAGAAAATCTGAAGAACCGGAGTAATTAAACGGTCTGAGATGAAATCATTGATTAAAGGCCGAAGCGGGATGAAGCCGCAGCCTCCGCCGATCAGCACCAAGGGCTTGTCTTTGAAAACTTCCATGTCAAAACCGTTGCCAAACGGACCCCGGACATCTAATTTATCTCCTGCTTCCAAAGAGTGGATCTTGCGCGTCAACATCCCCACGTCCCTAATGGCCAATTCAAAGAAATTTTTCTCATGAGGCGCGGAACAAACGCTGATGGAACACTCTCCCCAGCCCGGGATGCCGGCCAGAACGAACTGGCCGGAGACGAATTCAAAATCTCTGGGACTTTTCAATCTGAAAACTTTGGTGTCTGAGGATTCCAAGACCACGGAAACAATTTTGGACTTTGTTATTTGGAAAGGGTTTCTCATTTCAGAAGCTTGGAAATGTTTTTAGAGATATTTATCCCTACCGGGCAAGTCCTAGTGCACCGGCCACAGGAAACGCAGCCCGGGATCCCGTATTCATGCGGGATCCGGACGAACTTGTGGGTGTACCAGAAATGGATCTTTTCCCTGACTGTGTCCAGCTCTTTCTGGCCTCCGGCGACCAGGGAAAAATCATTGAAAAAACAGGAGGTCCAGCATCTGTTGCGGCCCGCGTTTGAAGGATCAAGAGTGTCGAAGAAATCGAAGCAAAAACAGGTCGGGCAATTAATGGAGCATTTTCCGCAAGCCAGGCAGATTTTATTCAAGTTGAACCAAAGGCTTTTTTTGGAAGATTTTTCCATCTTTTCCTTGATCTGCAGCATCCTCTTGTCCGGACCGCTCTCGGAAACCGGACCCGCGAACTCCACATGTTCGTAATCCTTGACTTCAAGCTGTTCCAAAAGAATCTGGCCTTTTTCCGAGCCGGAATACACTTTGATCCTTTTGTTTTTCAACTTGGCGAAAAAAATGTCAAAGACCACGTGTTCCAAAACATCTTCTTCAAAGTTATGGCTGAAAACTTTGTTTTTTTTGTAATCATTCGGCCAATCGGCGCTGAACCCGACGAGCACCATGCTTCTTCTCCTGGCTTGGTAATGCGGATAGCGGCTGAAAACCTGCTCAAACAAAGTTAAAGCTTTTAAATCCAAGATATTGATATGCACGCAAGCCAGAGGGGGCTGCTCTTCCTGGACCGGCACAAGTTGCTTCCCTTACAGGACAGAGAGCTGAGTCAAAGAAGAGAACAAAACTTCCTTCCAGGTGTTCCGGGGAATTTCTCCGGACCAATCCAAGTCTTCCAGTTTTTTGATTTCTCTGATCTCCAAGACCTCCCCGCTCTTTTGCGGGCCGAACAAAAAAAACGATCCGGCCAATCGGGACAAGAATTTGTTGATCTCTATCTCATTCATGAGGTATATTATACCACAAAGACGGAAGAAAAGGAAAATCCGCCCTATGGCGTCAGTGAGTTATTCTGTTTATGTCCCTTTCCGCGGCTTGCCACAGATTGGTCTGGAAAAAGTTGAATTGCCCGTTTCGGGGAATATATCCCAGACGGTAGTTTTCCAGAAGCAGGAAGTTGCCCAAGATTAAAGCCAGCAAAAGGAAAAAAACAATTTTCTTTTTCTGCCATCTTTCCAAGAAAGCGGCCAGAGGGAAAATTAGCAAGGGGAAAGTTTCAATGAATCTCCGGGCGCCGAAAGCTTCTCCTCCGCCCAGATCGTTTAAGGAACTGTTTAAAACCCATTGACAGAGGAAGATTAGGATTGTAATTGCGGTCAGGAATTTGCATCTTTTCCAGAGATAAACCAAACCAACAAGGGAAAGGATGATGACCGGCGACCAAAGGAGCAGTCCCCTATCCGAGGAAAACAAAGTGTAAAGTCCGTGGAACTCATATCCCACGAACCGATGTCCCTGGGGAATGAGGAAGTACTGGCCGTAGATGTTTTTCCAGATTAGGGCCTGGGAGACAATGAAAAGGAGGACTGGAATTAAAATGTTTAAAATCTTTTTTTTGTTTTTCAGAAAAACCGGGGTGTAGAACAAGACAAAGAAGATATTCTGCCAACGGGTGAGGATCATGAGGAAGGCAACGGGCGTAAAGAGCCGGGATTCCTTCTTTTCCCGCCATTCCCTCATGCTTAAAAAAAGAAAAAGGCTGGCTAGAAACAAACTGGCCATATGGTTCATGGACGGCGCCAGGAACTGGTAATATATCCAGGGCGTAGAGAGCCATATGCTTAAAACCGAAAAAAAAGAAATTTTTCCGTTAAAAAACTTCCTTAAATTTTTGTAATTTAAAATCAAGGCTAAGATTCCGAAAAGCCAGGCGGAAAAATTCAGGAAAAAAACGTAAAAGTAAGAATAGCCGTCCAGAGGGAGACGGAAAATCCAAGTCAGCAAATGCGCTAAGAGAAAAAAAGGAATCCACATAACCGCGACGCCTAAAGCGTAGGCATTGGGAGTCTTCCCAATATCCGTCAGTTTGTTTTCCGCTAAAAACTTCCGGCTGAAGTAATCGTAAGACGAGAAATGCTCAAGCTGGTTCCTGAAATTGAAATCATGATCGAAAAAAGCAGAATGGAGATAGGAGTAATAGAAAACGCCGTCTCCTTCAATCCGGAGAGGCGATTTTAAATTAAGAAAAAGAAAAACTAAAAAACTTAAAGCAATTAAAATGAGAAGCATCTTTTTCATTCCCCTTCAAAAGAAGTCTGAGCATAAACTTCAATTCCAGCCTCCTTTATCTTCTTGCTTCCCCCGATATCCGGCAGATCCACTACGCAGGCGAACTCCACGACTTCGGCTCCCAGCTTTTTCACTAGTTTAATGGCGGCTAAAGCGGTTCCGCCCGTCGCGATGAGGTCGTCTATAATAACCGCTTTTTTTCCGGATTCAATAGCGTCCTTGTGGATCTCAATGGTATCGGTGCCGTATTCCAAGTCATATGTCTCTCTTTCGGTTTCAGCCGGCAGTTTTCCTTTTTTCCTCACCGGCACGAAACCCTTGCCCAGTTCGTAGGCTAAGGCTCCGCCCAGGATGAATCCGCGGGAGTCTATGCCTACCACCAAATCTATTTCTTTTTCTTTGTATCTGGCGATGAAATCATCTATGCACAATTTCAAGCCGACCGGATCCTTGATCAGCGTCGTAATGTCTCGAAACATTACTCCCTTCTTAGGCCAGTCCGGAACGGTCCTGATCCGGTTTTTAATCTCTGACATATTATTGTATCTTGGGAATAACCTTGATTAAAAGCGTTTTCACTTTTTCCGCATTCTCTTTCATGACCGCCAGGATCATTTCAAAAGTGACTGGATTGCCGTCATCCTTCCAGCAGTCGTAATCCGTGATCATTGCCACGTTCTGGTACGGGATCTTGAGCTCGTTGGCTAAAATGACTTCCGGACACGAAGACATGTTGATGATATCCGCGCCCCAGGTTCTGAACATACGGCTTTCTGCTTTAGTGGAGAATCTCGGTCCTTCAATGGTAATTACGGTCACATCTTTGTTGTATGAAAAACCTAATTCATCGCAGGTTTGGCAAAGCAAGTCTCTCAAATTTTTGTCGTAAGGCTCGGACATGGGCGTATGCTCTACGTGATCCGAGAAAAAAGTCAGGTTTCTATGTCTAGTGAAGTCAATGAACTGATCAGGAAAAGCCAAGTTTCCTGGTTTAATCTCCTCTCTTAACGATCCCACGGCCGTAGACGCCAGGATATGGGTGCAACCCTCGTCTTTGAAAGCCTGGATGTTGGCCAGGAAATTAATCTTGGTGGGCATGATGTTGTGATCCTTACCGTGGCGAGAGATGATGACTACTTCTACGCCCTCGATTTTCCCCAGCGTCAAAGAGGAGGAGGGGTGGCCCCATTTGTTTTCCACTTCCTTTTGGCTTGAATCTTTGAGAATTTGCGGATCATCCAAGCCGGATCCGCCGATGATCCCTATCTTCATTCTTTTGGTTTGTCTAATTCTAAAAGCTCCACTCCGGATTCTCCGCCCGCAATCTTCACCACGTCCTTGTCAATTTTCTTGAATTCCTTGGAAGCCGTGTTGTAGGCATTGACCGTAGTAGCCAGATTATTCCCCAATTTTTTTAAGTAATCGTCATACGCTGTAATATGCCTCTGCAATCCTTCCACATTCTTGATGATCTCCTTAGTCTGCTCCTCGATTTTCAAGGCTCTTAATCCTTGCAAAACAGTCTGCAAGTAAGCGGCAAAAGTCGTCGGAGAGACGATGATCACCCTCTTTTCCTTGAAAGCGTAGTCAATGAGGCTGCGGGTGTTAACCTTGACCGCTCCCACCTCGTTGACTAACAAGTCGTAGTAAATGGCTTCAGCCGGGATGAACATGAAAGCAAAATCCAGAGTGCCCGAGGACGGCTTTATATACTTACTGGTTTCATCGATTCTCTTTTTTAAATCGTTCTTGAATTCCTTCTCATACTGCTCTTTCCTGGTCTCGTCGTTTTCATTAACCACGCGGTTGTAATTATCCAGGGAAAACTTGGCGTCCACCGGAATGATCCCGTCCTTGGTGAAAATGGCGGCGTCCACGATGTCTCCGCCCTCGAACTGGTACTGCAATTTAAAAGCCGTGGGCGGAAGAATGTTTTCCAAAACCAGCTGCAATCCTGCTTCTCCCAAATTGCCTCTGGTCTTTTGTGAAGTCAGAACTTTTTCCAGATTCTTGAGCTGTTCGGAAAAACCCATGACTTGTTTGTTGGTTTCCTGCAGTTGCACCACTTTCTCCGTGACGCCTCTAATGACATTGAGGCTCTGGCTGAACTGGCCCTGCATCTGCCGGCTGGATTCTGAGAGCTTCTGGTCCATAGTCTGGTTCATTTCCTTGAGTCTTTCCTGGAGCATGAGGAAAGACTGGTCTCCTTTGCCGAAATTGGAAAATTTCTGGTTGAAAAAGAAAAACAGGCCAAAGACGGCGGCTAGGAGGATGACAAGTAGGATAACTAAGAAAATTTCCATGGATTATTTTAATAATTGAGTGATGAGAGCGATTAGCTGGTCTTTTTCTCCGGCGTCGCTAGATGCGACCAGTAAGGAAAGGACTGTTAGGGCGTTATCATTGATCTTCTTTTCCCCGGTTTCACGGTACAGATGATTATTCTTGTCTAGGAAGTATATGAAGAAGAAAGCGCCCAGTCTTTTGTTGCCGTCTGTGAAAGGATGATCTTTAATGGTTAGATAGAGCAGATGGGCCGCTTTGACCTCGATATTCCGGTAAAGCTCTTTTTGGGCGAACGTCTGGTAAAGATTTTTAATGATGCTTTCAAACGCGCCGGATCTCTCTCGGCCGAAAAGCTCGCTGGCTTCGTCCTTTGATTTTAATTCCTTTTTCACTTCCATAATGATCCGCCGGCAATCCTCGTACTTCAAGACGAACTTTGATTTCCCACCCTTAGCTTCCTTTATCTGATTTTTATCATACTGGCTCAAAAGCGTCAAAGTCTTGGCATAGTCGCCCAATAGATTCAGGATTCCTTTGGTTTGGCTCTCTAACTCCTTATCCTCGGATTTACGCTTCAGAAAAACAATGGCGTTCTGCAGCTGATGGAATTTATCTCCCGCCGCCAGAAGGCGCTTCTGGTTTATGGCGTAACCATCCAAAAGGTAATTCCTTAAGACTTTGGTCGCCCAGATGCGGAATTGGGTCGCCTGGCGAGAATTCACCCGGTAGCCGACGGAGATGACGGCGTCGAGATTGTAGAATTTTGTCCTGTAAACTTTACCATCGTTCGCAGTATGTTCCAAAATGGAACTAACTGAATTTTCCGCTAATTCTCCGCTTTCAAAAATATTTTTCAAATGTTTAGTAATAGCCGGCCGTTGCACGCTGAATAAACGAGCAACCTGTTCCTGCGTCAGCCAAATCGTCTCTTTTTCCAATTTCACTTCAATCTCAACCTCGCCGGCTTTGGGCCGGTAGATTATGACTTCTCCCCTGTTTGCATTATCTGTTTTAAGCATAGGTTTATTTTAACACAAAGCAGATGAAATCAGGTTAAACGGATTTAGACAACTTCTTCGGTTTTTTAAGCATTTTTTTGTCTTCAGTCTTTAACTTCCGCGCCAATCTTTTAACATCTTCTTCGGACGGCAACATCTCCGGCCTAATGCCGCTCTTACCAAGCATTTCCCGCATATTATTGTTATTCTTCACATGCTCCGAAGTGATTATTGGTTCGCCTTTAAGCGCCTGGTCTTTCTTGACATTGAAATTCGTAATTTCATTGGCCAAATCCTTGGCTTTAATCGTGACACTAGGAAGGAAATCCGCCAGAGGACGGCTATCCGGCACGCCTAACCGGTCTTTCATCTCCTGTGTGGCATAACCGCCGAACAGCGCCGCATCGCCTTTGCTTTTAATCCTGGCAAACCCCTGACTGTCAACGCCGCGTTCAAACAGAATGCCGGAAAGATTCTTTTCCGAGAAAGAAAGCTTTTCCCTGGCTTGCAGACGCTCCCATTGGGCCAACCGTTTTTCCACTATTTCCTGTTTGCGCGTCTGAACGGCGAAATATGTCATGGCAAAAGCAATCTCGTCTTTTCTGGGATCGCCGTTCTGGGCGATTAGATAGCAGGCATAACGGCTTAGCATAATGTCTGGTATCTTTCTTTGACTGCCAGAACCAAGATTAACCATTTTACCGACGTCGGCAAAATGGTCGGAAATCTCTTGATTGGCATTAGCACAAGCAATCTTGGCTTTTTCCATGACACTCTCGAAATTCGACCACTTGTCATATCCCAGGAGATTCTGCAATTCCCTGGCATGCCAGAACTCCACGCCGCTTTTCTCATGGGCGCAATCCTCAAAATTTCTGTGCAATCTGACGATGATCTGTTTTTCCATAATTGGTGGTAATAATTAATTAATTATTACCACCATAGCACAAACCAGATAAAATCCGGATAAATTCCAAAGGAACTGTTTTAAGCTTCTTTTACAGCCTTGACATACGCGCAGTAGTCGCAATCCTTGCCTGAGACCGGGATATCGTCTTTGTGCAAACATTCGTGCGCTTCCAAAATAATATTTTCCACCCAGCCATCGTTTCCTTCGTACGGGATGAGATTAATGTCAAATTCCAGTTTAGCATCAAAAGCCTCCCGATCAGTCCGGCCGTTGCAGTACACAAAATAGCCAGTGTCGGAAACCTCGAATCCGTTTTGGCGCAGAAGCCACTGGTAGATCTCCATCTGTCTCTTGTATCCGTCCTGCCATTCCTGGTCCAGCTCGGTAATATCCCCTTCCTTGCTCGTAGATTTGTAATCCACCACGAAGATTTCCTTTTTGTCGGTCCAGATATCGTCTACGGCTCCAGTAATGATTAAATTCGTAGGTTCATGCAAAAACTGCACGCCCTTGAAATTCTCCCGCCACTCATCCATCATCTCATGGGAAAAAGGCGTAAGTTTTAGACCGTAACGCTTGAGCAAGGGATGGACTTTGTCTTTGGCGCGGTGGAGATCAAATTCTTTTTTGAGAAGTTTGTCTACGGCTGAGTTCAGGTTGAAAGGAAACCCCGGAGGACGGCCGACTCCCAAACGGCGGTCCAGATAGAAGCAACGGGGGCATTCATGGAAAAGATCCAGCTTGGACCGGGACAATTTAAAAGGCTCGTCTGTGTCAGGATCGTAGAGATTCCTGGTCCTTTTGGGGTTGTAATACTCTGACATGTTTTTGGGGTTATTTCAACAATATCCATCTTACCATAATCCGGCAAAGTTGGCTAAATAGATAACCATCACTACGGTTCAACCTGCTCCGGATGGCTGATCAAGAGAAAAAGAAACGTTTTCTTTAAAAATAATTTCATTAACTAAAAAGGAGGCAACCCCCGCGGGTTTGCCTCTCTTGCGAATCTCTCGGCTGGATGTCAGGCCTCTTTGTGGACGATGAGCTCGAGCCGATCGCCATGCTCAACTACAATTCCGTATTTGTGCGGATGAAGGCTGCTGAAGATGCCGTCGAAAATGACTTGCCTGTCATTGAGCAACACTCTCAAACCGCGTCCGACAGCCACACCCATAGGATGCGTGGTCCAGATATCCTTGAATCCCAGTTGGCAGATCTCGACGCTGTTCACCACAAGTTTGAGATCCTGGTCAAAGACTATGCCCTGGCGATGGACATCCCAATCGTTCCAAAAGCTTCCCTCAAAAAGAACCTGGCTGTTCAACAGGATCTGTCCGTCCCGTTCGACTGCCACGCCTTCGGGATGCGAATGCCAGCATGTCCACTTGCCTTGATATATAACCTGGCGGCCGTTGAGCAACAGCTTGTCGCCCTGCTCGATGACAAACCCTTCGTCATGGCCTTCCCAGTTGCCCCACTCGCCGACGAAGAGGGTTTCTCCGTTGCTGAGCAAAATATGATCTCCGTGACGGATCATGAATCCCCGAGGATGCCAGCGCCACTCCATATTGTCAACACCGCCCTCGACAAACACGATCCGGTCGCCGGTTCTGGCCTTGGGTAAAAGCTCCTCAAAAGATCCCTTGCCTGCTGTTTCTTCTGCGCATATCAATTCCATGATTTACTCCTCCTGGTTGGTTGCCTGGCTTCTTCCTTTCCTAGCCAACCTAGCATGATTTGCTTAGAATGTCAATCCTCAGGACAAGGAGCAAACTCGCAATTAGGACCGACTCTGCCCACAGCCGAACCGTCCGGACAAAGCCTGGCTTCCATAGTGCAAGCCACGGGACGAGAAATATTCCCCTGCCAAATGGCGAAGTTAAGATACCCGGCAAAGCTCACCCAGAGGATGTACGGGATGAGAAGAAAGGCTGCAGGCTTGGAAATTTTGTAAAAAGAAATTATGGTGAGTAAGATAAAGACCCAGAGGATTAGAAGCTCTCCAAACGCGATTCCAGGGCTCTGGAGGCCGAAGAAAATAATGGACCAAACAGAGTTTAAGACTAACTGGACAAAGAACAATGTTAAAGCCGTTTTGGTCTTGTTTTTCCAGACTAGGAAGAGAGAGATGCCCATCATGAGGTAGAGGGTGGTCCAGACCGGACCGAAGATCCAATTGGGAGGAGAAAGGAATGGTTTCTCCAAAGAGTTGTACCAATTGGGGATGGCGTTTACGGTAAACACCGACCCGATGATCCCGGCCAACTCGCAGACGAGGATGGCGAGGATGAGTTTGAGGATTTTCATATGTTTAGTTATTATTATCTTCGTCGATCTCCTTCAGTTTTTCCGCGGTTTCTTTAAAACTCTTTCTTCCGGCCACCATATCCTTGAGGCTGTCCATGATCTTTTCTTCTTCCTGGGGATTTGTAACTGTTCTAAACATGAATATGTTCCCAATTAGTCCGGAGAAAAGGAAAAACCAGAAAAGGTAGAGGTTGAGGAAGAAATCGTTCTGAGCCAGATTGGAGAGCGGCAAAAGGATTTTTCCGTTATGTTCAGGCAATCTTTCCACCAGGAGAAAAACGAACAAGGCGAACCAAAGAGTGAAAAAGGAAATTAAAAAAGATCTTCCCAAACTGTTGGCTTTATTCTGGTTCTTTTCGTTGCGGTTTGCCTCCTGCTTCATCTTTTCCGTAAAGAGGGAAAATAACCAGAAAGAAACAAAGACGAAGATGATCATAACCCAAGGATTTCTGGCCAGTCCCAGGAAAGCAAAGACTTGGTAAACCGGGATGAGGTCCAATCCGCCGAAGGCCTGGCCCAGAAAGATTCCGGAAATGATTACTAAAATGATTCCAAAGATGGTGTTTCTGTTCATGGGTATAATTCGTTAAAATAATCCGGCATATTGGGGATAATTCTCCACGACAATCTGTTTCCACTTCATAGTCTCATGGCCTTCTCCCAAATAGTTCTTATGGTAAACCAGAAGGATATCTATCTTGTTTGTATCTTTATGGACCGCCACAATGCAGCGGTTGCCTGAACCGTGCCGGGACTTTTCGCTGCCGGCGATCTTGAATTCAACCTTGCAAATTTTGACATCCCCGGACTCCGCGATCTTTTCGGCGATCGTCAAGCCGAGCAAGACATCGAAGTTTTGGAATTCCTGGATCAGGGCCTCAATAGTGATATCCCAAGCCCGGCCGTATTTCTTCTCGAAACTTTTGATGTAATGCCTCCTGGCATATTGTCCGATATCGACAGCATACCTAATAGACATGATCCGGATTCTCCTGAGTGATCAGTCCATAAGGAATGATTTCATTGTCTTCGCAGATAAGGTATGGCAATTGGTCATGTGTGAATCTGACTATCTCCTGGGTCCTTTTATCCTTCCATTTCTTGGAAATTTCCTTAATCATCTTCTCTTCTTCCGGATTCAACCGGGAGAGCCCTGCTCGTTTGCCGGAACCGGTCTGGGAGATCAGGAAAGCTCCGTCCCTGGTCTTGCTGTCTATATCCAAAACTCCTTCTTCAAACATCTCATCAATGGCGCGGAAATAACCGTCCGGCACCGGACCGTACTGGATCTTGCGGTAAGACATGCCGCTCATGCTCTTTAAATTCTTGTAGAACCAGGAGAAATCAGCCAGGTATACGAGTTTGGCCAGTTTGGTCTTGGGGATCTTGCCGTCAGAGCCGGCGCCGAAACGCAAAAAAGCCAGGATCATCTGCTTGTACTTGTCATAATCCGGCTTTAATCCGCTTTTCATTTCTTCCAAAGAAATGCCGAGGATATCCGCTATCCTGGAAGCTTGGGACAAACTGAGCTCGGTCCTGCCCTGTTCAAAGGCGATGTAGGAAGAACGGGAGAGATCCAGTTTCTTGGAAATCTCTTCCTGGGACAAGCCTTTCTCTATCCTCAGGCTTTTGACGAGTTTGTGGTATTTATTCATGTTCGGATTATATCCCAGTGGTGTGTAAAAGTCAAACTTGGAGTGTGTATGTTTTAGACATAATCTTTAGAATGATTTTATGGATTTTAAGTATTAATTATCCCCTCTTTTCCTCCAAAAGTCAACAAAATCTTCCCTCCCGCTAAACCATACCCATAAAGCAAAAATCGCCTCAGCAATCCCACCGAGACGATCTTGTTTATATCAGTCATCCAGACATAAACATTTTTTAGCATTTTGTTTATATTGCCAAACGCAATATAAACTATTTTTTAAATTCCGATCCCAATAAAACGCCATTACCACTGACCTCCAGCCTATCTATCCCATGGTCTTCAAATTCCTTGCTCCAACCATCATAAATCCCCTGGATCCTGTCCGGATACCAGCCGTCATTATCTTCCATCTCTTCCATCTCCGCCTCAGTCGCCGTCCGCATAAAATCCCGTTTGCCCAGACGGGTTTCCAATCCATGCCAGAAAACATCCTCGTCATAATCATCAACAACTTCCTGGAGTTTTTCCGAATAATCATCGGACATGATCAATTTCCCCTCGAATCTCTCTGTTATTTCCGGCAAACCGAAATCAGAGGCGTACTCCAGCAGATAATCCTCCAAAGCTTCTACTTCATTGCTTTGTTCCTTGTAATCCTCGGGAAAATCATCGCCTAATATGCCATAAACCGAAGAACCGGCGTCCAGGGCTTTGATCAGAATTTCAAATTGTTTTTTTGACAGATTTATTTCCATAATAAGATCGTTTATTTCACAGAGGCAATCGCTTGCCGCCATCACCGCATAAGACAAGGTTTCCCATATTCCAAACCAAGAACCTGAGCGCCGAGGAATCATCTGCCTTTGTTTGGCTGGTAAGCAGCTTCTGGATATTCCTTAAAAGTTCCTGCTTGGCCCTTAAGACTGATTCCTTGGCCGAGTGCCCCTTTAGCAGAGTGGTGGCTATGAGATTGGATGGATCAAGGAAAAGCCCGGCCAATTCATCTTCAAGAGGCCGGGTGCGGTGTTCCTCTAAATGGATGAATATGAAGTCTTCCTTATACCCGATATAGGCCGTATCGGCATATTGTCCTGTTTCCTTGCCTAAAACGCTCGCTGAACGGCAAGAAATGGCATAGGTGATCTTTCCTTTTAACAGGGACGAGTTGTCCTTTGCCACCACTAAAGGATTATTGTCGTGGCCCGTCACCCGATCATCGTTTCCGTGGCCGTTAAGGATCACTAATGCGGGGTTTCTTTTTTCAAGAACGCTCTCGACTTCCTTGCGATTAGCTCTCTTCCGATTCAAATCAATAATGGAGAATTTCTTTTCTTCCGCCAATTTAAAAAACTTCCCTGCCCAGGCGGAAAGGTACCTTGTCGGGTAATCATGCTCGGGCCTAGTGATAAGCAGATGTTGCGCCATATAATATGCCGTCTTTTAATCCTTGCAAGAAAGACATCTCTATGTCTATCATTTTCTTGCCGATATCAGTGCCCTCGCGGATTGACTTTATCAGATCTTCCTTATTCAGTTCTTGGCCAGACCCGATTGAAATAACCGCTCCCGAAGGGAGCGTTTCCAAGCGAGTCAAAACCAATTCCTTAACGCTGTCGTCATATTGGATTTTATCTTCAACTGAATCCATAAAATCGTTAAATTATTTTTAATTCGATTAACTTGTCAATAATGACTTTTCCAATTTCTGTTTCATTGCCGACTTCCAAAGAAGCCACGTTCCAGGTGATAGCGCCGATGTCCGGCAACACTAAAATCACCTCATTCCTCAGGTTTATCGGCAGATTAGAAAAAACTTTAAGAAAACGATCTTTATTTTCCATACTTGGATTATACCACTGCTGAACCGCTGACACAATCTTAATAATCAACCCCGAACCCGTCTTGGATTACTCTTACTTTATATTATCTTATCATGCGCTGTCAACCAATTTTCTTTATCTTTTCTTTATTTTTTCTATAATTTGTTCTCTAGCTCTAGCACACACTTTTGGCGGTATTCTGGAAGATTGCCGGACATTACGAATCCTCCGTCTTTTTTTATCCTTCCTTACTTCAAAAGTTTTCCCAAATAACCCTCCAAAAGATATTTTTCCGCTTCCCTCAAACAATCCTCCCTCATCTTCAAAACCTTTTCCTTGTTTTCCAAAATCCAAGCCAATTTCTCTTTCAGATCTTTTTTAAACACCCAACCTGTCTTTCCATTAACTAACTCTGGCAAAGCCCCTTTGTCCGAAACCAAAACCGGGATCCCATGGCTGAAAGCCTCAATAACCACCATGCCGAAACTTTCTTCCGCCAGGGAAGGATTGACTAAGATGTCCGCCTGAGGCCAGATTTCCTTTTCCAGTTGCTCTTGGCTCAATCTCCCCCAGAAGCGTATATCCGCTCCCAGAGCCTTGTTTTCGGCCTTGGACAAGGCTTTGCCGTCACCGACTACTTCCAGACCGGCTCCCAGGCTTTTGACCGCGTCAATTAACTCCAGGATCCCTTTGTACTCTTCTACCTGGCCTAGGAAAAGAAACCTGAAATCTTTGTTCTGTTTAATTGTTGGGGAGACTTTCCGGACGGGATTGCCCAAGACTCTTTTTTCCGACTGAAGAAAAAAACCAAAATTGCCGTAAACTTCTTGGATGTATTTGGAAGGAAAGATTACAACCTGGGGAGATTTAAAAAGTTGTTTGCAAAAAAACCGGTATTTCCAAGTCAGGATTATGTGTCTGGGCAGGAGTCCGGAAGGATCCAAGAGCTGCATGTCATGGACGGTGTGGATGTTCTTGATCTTCATCTTCCTTAAAACCGAGGGAATTAAATATCCCATACCTTTAAGATTGTGGGTCAAGACCAGATCCGGCTTTTCTTTTTTCAAAATTCTTTTTACTTTTTTGGCTTGGGAAAAATTGAACATGTCCAGGATGTGCCAAGGCAGACGCAGGAAAATAGATTTTCCATTTATGTCTAAAAAGTTAAAAAGATTCTTCGGCTTTATCCTATACACTTTGACGCCTTCAATTTCTTCCATTTTGTCCTCGTAACCCAGGGTGATGACAAAAACGTCCTGACTCTTTTTAAGGCCGGAAACAATGCTCTCCGCTACGACCTCGGCTCCGCCTCGGACATAGGGATGGAATATGGGATGGATGACCGCTATTTTCATCTTTGACAATTAACAGCTATCTATGGTAATAATACAGGACGAGGAGGAATTAGACAACTGGAAAAAAGACGTGGGTGCGTTGGATTAACAGGAAGGAGGATTGTATGTTCAAAAATTGGAAGACGATCTCAGAAATCCGTCATCCGCGGGTTATGCGGGATATGGTATTCCTGGATCTGTCGTCTGGTCTAGCCAAGGGAATGGAAGTGGTCTCTCCCGAGAATTTCCGCGAACACGAGAATCCCATTCCGCTTTCCATTGTCCAGCGGTTGGATGATTACCGTCGGACTCATCCGCGCGAAGATCGAGAGACCTACTGCCACTACTGGCAGAAGATGGGCTTGGATAACAATCTGGTTATCCGGTTCTCGGGGAATGTTCTCTGGGGAATATATGGAGACTTCCCTCTCCTGCCGGACGAGATTCGGGCGCAGATGAACCAGGAGACAAAGGTTGGAGACGTCTTCACTCTGCGAGGCAAGAATCTCGTCCTTTTGGAAATCCAGCCTGGAAGCATCTGCAAACTGATGTGCTTCGCTCCAGGCGAGTGGTTCGATGCCACCGCTTAGGCACCCCCTCTTCCGCCTTAGGATCCCGTGATCCTGAGGCGGACTATTTTTTTACCTTGACAGATCGTTGTTTATATGCTACTCTAAATAGACGTGAATTGTCGCGTCAACAGTGAGGTAAAACACAAAAAGTGAGGAAAACCACAAAAGGAGGGAGCTACATGAAGAAGAATTGGAAGAAGATAGCTGAAACAGAAGACGACCATTGGATGAGAGCGTTCGCGCTTCTGGATCTCTCGGCCGAAACCGAATTCAGCAAAGAACTGATTCGGCAGCATCCGGATTATTTCCAGGAAAAAGACGGGGATCTTATCCCTCTCTCCATTATCCGGAGACTGGACCAATACCGGAAAAACCATCCGAGCAATGATCCGGCCGTCTACCGCCATTACTGGCGGAGGATGGCGGACTACATCTTTGCTGTCTGTTTCGCAACGGATGAGATCACTGCCGTAAGAGAAGGCTTGGTGATTTTGCCGGATGAAATCCGCGAGCAGATGGACAAGGAAGCGAGCGTCGGGGATATCTTTACCTGGCAGGGACAGCCGTTCATCCTTCTGGAAAACCAGCCTGATGCTGCATGGGCGTATTTCGCGCCGGCTGTGGTGTTCGACATCGCCGGCTAGCTCTTCTCCTTCTCCGCCTCCGGAATCGTTACGCAACGATCCGGGGCGGAGTCTTTTTTTTCCGCATTTTTTGATATGAATATATTCCGACGATTAAGTAAGATCCCAAAGCGTCTAAGAGCCAATCTGAGAGATGCATTTCCCTTCCTGGCACAAAATACTGGTGGAGCTCATCGCTGACGCCGTAAAGAAGAGAGAGCAGAAAAGAGAAAAGCAAGGATTTGCCAAAGGGTGTTTTCAAGGATCTAAAGGCTATGATCAGCAAAAAGCAGAGGATGGAGTAAATAACGACATGAACGGTTCCGGAGATCCAATCGCTGCTCTTGGCGGCGCCGGCAGACGGACCGAAAAACACGGCGAAACTGGAAACAGACGAGGAGAGGAAAATCATCCCCGCCCAGAGAATGACTAACGTCCAGTGGAAGAATATCCTCAAACTATTTCTCATATATTTCAATTATTTTTTCCGTTATCTTTTCCCAGTCATACAACTCTATAGCTCTTTCTCTTCCTCTTTCTCCCATTTCTTGGCTTAGGCTCTCATTATTCAAAAGCTTGATGATCTTTTCTTCCAAATCATTTTTGTCTCCGGGTTTTACCAAGAATCCGGTGCGGTTGTCCTGGATGGTCATCCGGCTTCCGGGCCAATTAGAGACAATGGCCGGAAGTCCGCAAGCCTGGGCCTCGGCGATGACGATCCCGAAACTCTCGGTTCTTTCCGTGGAAGGCAGGACGAATACTTGGGAGGATGAATAGTATTCCGGCAAATCTTCATTCTTGACCCAGCCGGCAAAGATTACATTTTCTTTTATTTCTTCAGCTTGTTTTTCATAATCCTTCCTTGAATCCCCCTCCCCGACGATGAGCAATTTGGCCTGGGGAATTTGTTTTAAAACATTTTTAAAAGATTCAATCAGCACTTCCACACCCTTGAAGTAGTGGGCTCGGTCCAGTCCTCCGGCAAAAACGGCTTTTTTTTCTTTTACGGTTCCTTTCGGTCTGAAGATTTTCGTGTCTATGCCGTTGGGAATTTCCACAAACTTGTTCTGGAATCTTTCAATATATTTCTTCAAGTAAGAATTCCTGGCATGGTCCCAGGAAAGGACAGCGATGATATCTGCAGCTTCCAGCATTTTTCCGAGGAACAATTTAAAGTAAAGGAAAAAGATTATTCTTTTGATCCCCTTCCCTACCGGATCCATCTCGTAATGGAGGATAAGTTTCTTTTCCGGGAATTTTTTCTTTGCTTTCCTGACTAAAAGATCTGAGCCGAAAAACGGATAATACAAATGGAAGATGTCGAAATCTTTCAGTTCATTAGTTAAGTTTTCCATAAATCCGGCTTTGCCCAGCTGGATTTTTGTCTTTAGTGTTTTTAAAACAAAGCCTTCTCCTTTTTCCGCTTGTCGGACTTGAGGCGTGAACACGGTTACTGGATACCCTCTTTGCGAGAGTTTGAGGGCGTGGTAGTAGGCGTTGTTGCCTATGCCTCCGCCTTGGGGCGGCCAGGCGCAGACGATGATGGCGACTTTTTTCATACCAGTAAGTATATATTTTCCGCTGGTTTTAGTCAAAATTTGCTTTTTCCTTTCCTAACCGTTAAAATGTAAAAAATAATTCAAAGCCATGGAAACCAGCCAAATTTTAGAACAAGCGGAAAGAGACGAAATTAAATTCATTTCCCTGCAGTTTGCAGATCTTCTGGGAGTCATTAAAGAAGTAGTCGTGCCTAAAGGAAGGCTCAACGAGATCCTGACTTCCGGCGCCTGGTTCGACGGATCCTCTATTGAAGGCTTTGCCCGCATCCAGGAGAGCGACCTTTTCCTGAAACCGGATATCAGCACTTACGCCGTCGTGCCTTGGCTCACGGAAAACGGGAAGACCGCCAGATTCATCTGCGACATCTACCGGCCGGACGGCACGCCTTTTGAAGACGATCCCAGACAGATCTTAAAAAAGACTCTTTCAGAAGCCGAGTCTTTGGGATACTCCTTCAACACCGGACCGGAGCCTGAATTCTATCTCTTTAAAAAAGATTTTACCTCCAAAACTGTACCTGTGGACCAAGGCGGTTATTTCGACCTCTCCTCCTACGACGGCTATGCGATTATGAAAGAGATAATGACGGCATTAAAGAGTTTTAACATCAATCCGGAGACCTCGCACCATGAGGTGGGACAGGGGCAGTACGAGATAGATTTCCAGTACGGTCCGGCTCTCCAAACTGCGGACCGGGTTCTGACCATGAAGTATGTCATCAAGCAAATCGCCCAGAGGCATGGACTCATCGCGACCTTTATGCCAAAACCCATCATGAACATTGCGGGATCCGGCATGCATGTGCACCAGAGCCTGTTTAAAGACGAAACCAATCTTTTTTTCGACGGGACGGACAAATACGGGATGTCTGCTTTGGCCAAGTCCTTCATTGCCGGACAACTGAAAAACATTCCAGCCATGTGCGCAGTCTTGTGTCCGACGGTCAACTCATACAAACGTCTGGTTTCCGGTTTTGAAGCGCCGGTCTACATCACCTGGGCGGGCATGAACCGTTCGGCGTTAATTAGAATCCCGAGATGGTTCAAGGAAAATCCCAAAGCAGCCAGAGCGGAACTGCGCTGTCCGGATCCGACAACCAACCCCTACCTGGCTTTTGCCTTGATGCTCGCTTCCGGCCTGGACGGGATTAAAAACAACCTAATTCCACCGGAACCGGTGGAAGAGAATGTTTACCAGCTGGATACCAACCGTTTAAACGACAAGAACATCAAACTGCTGCCCACTTCCCTTTTGGAAGCTCTGGGAGAGATGGAAAAAAACGAGATGATTAAAAAAACCTTGGGAGAACATTTGTTTGTTAAATATTTGGATATTAAAAAACAGGAGTGGGACGAATTCAAGACTCAAGTCACGGCTTGGGAAAGCGAAAAATACTTAACTGCCTACTAATGGATCTTTCCTGGATTGAAATTTCTTCTCCGGCTCTGGCCTTTAACCTTTCTGAGATTAGAAGGGCGGCCGGGCCTGAGGCCATTATCTCGCCTTGCGTCAAGGCTAATGCGTACGGACACGGTTTGGAGCAGACCGGACGGATTTTGTCCTGCTCCGGAGCAGACTGGCTTTCGGTCAATTCTTTGGAAGAGGCTCGTAAGCTCAGGGAGGGCGGAATCTCCTGCCCCATCCTGGTCATTGGCCTCATTGCCAAACAAGATTTGCCTCAGGTTTTGGATCTGGGTCTACGGATCTTTTTGTATGACAAGGAAAGAGCCGAGATCCTAAGCTCTCTGGCTCACGGACAAAAGATCCCTGTCCATCTCAAGATTGACACGGGAATGCATCGTCAGGGAGTGTTATGCGAGAAGGCTCTGGATTTTGTCCGGTTTTTACAAAGTTTGCCTGGCATTGAGATTGAGGGACTGGCGACTCACTTCGCCACTTCCGACCAGCCGAACCAGCCTCAGTACTATCTTGAACAGTTAAGGAAGTTTAAGATCATGGCAGAAGAGATTGAAAGTTTTTTGGGAAAGAAGTTAATTACGCACTGTGACAAGACGGCTTCCCTGTTCTTAAATCCGGAAGAAAGATTTTCTTTGGTCCGGCCCGGACTAGCAACCTACGGCTATTTCCCCAATCCGGAGACCAGGCAGGCGTGCGAGGGCCTAGGTTTCTTTTTGAAACCGGCTCTGACCTTCAAGACCAGGGTGGAATTCCTGAAAGACATCCCTGAAGGCTGTCTGGTGGGTTACGGCTGCACTTACACGACGACGAGGCCGACACGGATAGCGCTACTGCCCATTGGCTACTGCGACGGGTTCGACCGCAAACTTTCCAACAAGGGTTATGTGTTAATTAGGGGCCGGCGCTCTCCGGTCTTGGGACGGGTCTGCATGAATCTGACCATTGTGGATGTAACAGATATCTACGGGGTGGAAATTGACGACGAGGCGGTCATAATTGGTTCACAAGGCAATTTGACGATTAGGGCGGATGAGTTGGCGCAGATGGCGGATACCATTAACTACGAAATCTTAGCGAGACTAAGAGAAGGGATACCGAGATACTATGTTTAAAAAGAAAAAGCGGCCCCTAGCATACGAGCTCTGGGCCGCTTTGTTTTCTGCGGTTACTTCTGTGTTTCCTTATCCGATGCCTTCCGGACGACCAGGTTGTCGTAAAGGACGCGAGCGGCTACTTCGTTGTAGTACAGCGTCCAATCCTTGTCCAGGGAATCGTTGGGCAGATACTTCCGGAAGATTTCCTTGTACGCCCGGAAACTTTCCACTACCTCCGGATTAGATCTGTCTCCAGTCGGTATTTTCACCCACCAAGGAACTTCGCACTGGCCGTATTTCAAATACGTTTCCAGGCTGGAAGCGCGGATCGAAGTGATGAAATACGTCTCGACTTTGTCCTTGGCATATATCTCATCTAACTGCTGTGTGCCAATAATGTCTACTACGCCGATAATCGCTACGAGGCCTCCGATAATCCCCACAAGAACACCTGCTCTGTGTTTGGTGGCTATCCCCCAAATTAACGCCCCTACCCCCAAGACAACGAGACAACCCCCAAAAACCATTCCCAGAAATTTGAAATACGCTAACAATATTACCATGTTCGTTCTCCTCTTCGGTTGTAAAAAACTTCCCTTTTACGCTTTGGATATTAACATGATAAAGGCTTCTTGTCAAAACAAAAAAGCGGGGGAAAGCGTTTCTCCCACGCTCTAAAGCGATCCTGGATCGCTGCTTACCAACCCCGACTTCTGACGCTCGAACCGCTTCTCCTCGTAACATTCGAAGTATAGCTCGGCGTATAGCCAAGACTGTGAGCTTCGTGAGTCCTCTTCTCGTACTCCCTCGCCTCGGCTCCCAGATCTACGAAATCACCGTTCCTCCGGACCACATCCGCATCCTTGGCCTCGGGATGATCCTTTAGCCACTGCTTCCTTTCCTGCTTACGGCCGGCAATTTCCATTTTCACCGCCGAATTCGTCACTCCCTCCCTCTGTATCTTCTTCTTTTCCGTTCTCCTTTTGACCTTGGTAGCATATTTCACTTCCTTCACCTCCCTCCTCTACCTACCGTTAATTTCCGTTTTCCAGCTTACCAGAAAATGATCTTTTTGGCAACCCAGAGATACAACTCATTTAAAGGATTAACCAAATATCTCAAAACAAAATTATCCACCTCTTCAAACTTAATGGATCCGGTATATAATTTAAGGATCTTGCGGTCGCTCACTTTCCGGATCCTGAACTGGACGTCCAAACGGCGGCTCAGGATCCAAGGGATGTGGAGGAAGACCCAGAGACAGCCGGAAATCTTTTCTTTGAACCAATGGTTTTTCAGGGAAAAGAAAATGATGCCCAACTCCATTAAAACCAAAGGCGGAAGCAGAAGGATGAG
>CAYIIA010000001.1:0-25019 GCA_964363385.1 uncultured Gammaproteobacteria bacterium | reverse complement strand
CCTGTCTTTGATGATTCTTTCCATCCTGGCCAAACCGATCCGGAATTTATTCTGGACTAATTCACCGACCGCTCTGATGCGTCTGTTGCCCAAATGATCGATATCATCGGCCAATTCCTGGGTTTGGTTAAGTCTGATTATTTCCTTCAGAATATTAATGACATCATCCCTGAGAAGAACCCTGGTTTCTTTATTGATATTCATTTCCTGAGCAAATCTTTGGTTGAGCTTGTATCTGCCGACTCGGCCGAAATCATATCTGGAGAAATTAAAGAACATATTATCAATAAGGGATTTGGCATTGTCCGGAGCAGCCAGATCTCCCGGCCTTATGCGTTTGTAGATTTCGATCAGACCCTCGGCTTCATTGCTTGAAGCGTCTTTTTTCAAGGTAGCGCGGATATAATCCACTTCACCAAGATAAACTTCTTTGAACAATTCCAGGATTTGTTCATCCGTGCCAAAACCAAAAGCTCGAAGCAATGCCGTGGCCGCCACTTTTCTTTTTCTATCTATCTTGACCCAGATTACGCCGTTGGCGTCCGTCTCAAATTCCAGCCAGGAGCCGCGGTTAGGAATAACCTTGGCGCCGTAATAGTTTCTGTCATTTAAAGCTTGATTGGTGAAAAAAACACCGGCTGAACGGATGAGTTGGGAAACCACTACGCGTTCAATGCCGTTGATGATAAAAGTGCCGCGATCAGTCATTAAAGGAAAATCTCCCAGGTATACTTCCTGTTCAATGCTCTGTCCGGTTTTCTTGTTAGCCAGTTTAGCATTGACTCTAAGCGGCGCTTCAAATGAAATATTCTTTTCTTTGCTGGTGACTTCATCAAATTTTGGCTCGTCCAAAAAATATTTGCCAAAAGACAACTCTAGATCACGGCCGATGAAATCCGTGATCGGTGAGACTTCTTCAAAAAGTTCGTCCAGTCCTTCACGCCAAAACCAATCATATGAACGTTTTTGCAGTTCAATGAGATCTGGCGCTTCCACCAGGTTGGCTTTAGGAGAAAAGCTGATTCTTTTGCTTTGGTCAGACATAAAAAAAGCCTCATTTCTTTTAATTCTGATCCGCTTTTAAAGGCAAATCAAGAAATGAGTTTTTCTAGATTTATGATGTTTTTGATTGTTTACCCACTATCTTGTTAGGTTATATACCTAAATGACTTGTTATAGTAGGATTTTTAGGATTTAGCAACCGCTAAAAATCAGTAATTTAATGTTAGCATGAAAATCAATAAAAAGTCAAGGTTTTCTAATAATAATTTAATAATTGTCAAATTAAATTCTTTTTTATCTAAATTTAGATAAAATATTACTATTTTTTCTTAATATTGTGAATGTCTTTTTTGAAAATAAAAAAATGGATAAACAAATTATCCACAGGCCATAAAGTGTTTTTTGTTAATTTAGAGGGTTTTAAGGATTTTCCTTGCCACTTGACGCTCATCCCAGATGATCTTTTTGCCTTTTGCCACACATATCGCTTGTTCGCTTCCCTTGCCGGTTAAAATAACAAGGTCGTCTTTTTTGGCTAGATTTAAAGCTTTTTGGATGGCTTCTCTTCTGTCTAACACTTTTAAAAGGCTCTCTCCTTCTGTTTTTCCGGCCTGGATTGCTCCCTGAGCCACCTGGTTGATTATTTCCATTGGATCATCATCATACGGGTCTTCATTGGCGATAATAACCACGTCTGCATTTTTAGCGGCAATTCCGCCCAAAACAGGCCTTCTGGAGATGTCTCTGCCCCCTCCGCAAGATCCCAAGACGTGGATTATTTTCCCTTTCTTCATCCCATGATCCTGTATGGTCCGGTACATCTGGTTCAAACTCTCCGGTTCTGGGGCATAGTCTACTAGAACTTTGAAGTCTTGGCCTTCATTTATAAACTCCATCCTTCCTGGCAAGCCCTCCACTTCTTCCAAAGCTTTTTTGCAAACTGTTAAATCCAATCCTTGGGAAAGGGCCAGAGAGATTGCAGCCAATGAATTATACACATTAAACTTGCCAAAAAGCTTCAAGTCGAAATGAGTGTCCTGGACTTCAAAAGAGATTCCTTCCGGTTTGAAAATAATATTTTTGGCAATAACTATTCCTTGGCTCTTGTCTCCGGAAACGTTCTGGCTTAATGATTCTTGGAAGTTGAGAGAAAGGGTTCCTGCTTCTATGCCGAAAAGGATTTTTTCATCCGCGCGGAAGTTAAGGAAGTCTTTGGCGTGCTCGTCGTCGGCGTTCACAATTATTATTTTGGAAATTTCTTTCCCGCCTATCTTCTTCCTTTTTTCCTTTTCCAACTTTTTGAATAATTTTAATTTGGCTTTTTTATAATTTTCAAAACCGCCGTGGGCTTCGATGTGTTCCGGCGTAAGATTAGTAAAAATATCCACGTCGTAATGGATGCCGAGATGGCGAGACTGTTCAATGCCCTGGGAAGAGGTTTCAATGACTGCGTACTGGCATTTTGATCCTGCCATTTGTTTTAAAAGCTTCTGCAACTTCATCCTGCCTAACATAGTCATCTTTTCGCTGTTAAGCCATTCTTTGTCTGCCACCTTGAATTTGACCGTGGAAGCAGATCCGGCTTTAAAACCAGCCTTTTCCAAAATTTTGGCGATTAACATGACCGTCGTGGACTTTCCGTTGGTCCCAGTCACTCCGATGACGACCATCTTCTCTGAAGGGAAGCCATAGAAAAAATTGGAGAAGACGGCCCAGAATCTGTGGTACTGCGACATTAAATGGGAAGGGATCATTTTTTTAACTTTTGAAATCATCTTTTCCCTAAGATCTTTAAAGCTTGTTTCACTTTTTCTCCCATATCTTCCGCTTGGCATTGGCTTAAAGCGTCCCTGGCTTGGCTGGCAGAGTATCCTAAACCAATTAATGCTTCTAGGGCGTCTCCGAATCCTTCGTCGATATTTAAATCCAAACTGCCGAATTTGTCTTTTAATCCAGCCACCACTTTGAAAGCTGTCTTCGGCCCGATGCCGGAAACTTTACTCAGGATCTCCGAGTTGTTGGACATAACCGCGGATTTCAAGTCTTCAATCTTGGCTTTCTGCAGAATATCCATGGCGGATTTTGGCCCAATGCCGGAAATGGAAATAAGGGATTCAAAAAAATCCAATTCCTCCTTGGTCTTGAAGCCGAAAAGATCCAAAGCGGTTTCCGCTACTTGGGTATACACAAAAACCTCAATTTCCTGCTCTAACTTTGTTTCCATTAACAATTTATCCAGGACGTAAACTTTGTAGCCCACGCCGTTTACGTTGACAATTAAAAAATTGTCTTTTTTGACGTTATTTGATTTATATTGGATTTTGCCTTGGAGATAGGAGATCATATAGTATATATTATACCAATATTCAAAGATTAACAATCCCTCTTGACAATATTGGGTCAGGAGGGTATAATTGTTTTTACGGTAAAAACAAAAAAGGAGGAAAATGCCGTGACAGCAGACGCTTTGATACTGAAACTGCGGGATGCTCTTACAGGACTGGGACTCAACCCAGACCTGACTCATTCCTCAATGATCCAAAAAATGTTGCAAAAAACGGAGGAAGCAAAATCAGCCGATTAGATCGGCACCGGACGCATCGGCGCCCATTAAGCTCGTGAGCCTACGCAGGCATGCGGGTTTTCTTTTTGTTTTAAAAAGCCCGGCTTTAGGCCGGGCTTCCTTATCTTATCTCCAATTTAATCTTCTCCCCGTTCACTTCCGCCTCCGGTCCTTGATTATCCTCTTCTTTAAATTCCTTAGCGATCGTAGCTTTGGCTAATTCTTTGGCAAAGCCGGCAAAAACCTTCCTGACTGCCAAGCCTTCGCTTTTCCAAAAAACAGTTATCTGGTCATTAATGGTGAGTCCGGCCTTCTTCCTCCGGTCATTGATTACCCGGGTCAACTCCCGGAAAGCGCCTTCCACTTTCAATTCCTCTGTAAGTTCCGTGTCCAGGACCGCCTTAATCCCCCCTTTTTCAAATTCCACTTTCTTCACATTCAATTCTTCCGCAATCAGCTTGGTCAGATACTCATTCAGATCATACCCAAAGACTTTGATGGCGGAGAGAGGCTGGCGGATCTTAATCCCTTTTTCCGCCCTTGCTGCCAGTCCCAGTTCCACAATCTTCCTTACTTGATCCATTTGGGAGATCAGCTCATGGTTAATGAGATCCTCGTCAAATTTCGGGTATTTTTCCAGATGCACAGATTCGGCTCCGCCTTGGATTGTAGAGTAAATATCCTCAGCCACGAAAGGCGTGAAAGGAGCCATTATCTTGGACAGTTCCAGAAGAACGTAATGGAAGACTTGCAAAGCGCTCTGTTTGTCTTTTTTGTCTTCGCCCTTGAAACGATCCCGGCTCCGCCTGAGCCACCAAGTGGAAAACTCATCGATGAAAGACTGGATCGGCCTGACCGCCTTGGCCAGATTGTATTTTTCCATCGCTTCCGTCGTTTCCTTGATCAGGAGATGAAGCTTGGCCGCCAGCCACTGGTCCAGGATGTTCTCGCTTTCAATGGTTTTTTTGTTTTCCAATTCCGGCTGGTAGAGTTTGTAGAAATTAAGGACGTTGCCGATGAGCATCACGACTTTCTGCATCGCTTCCTTGACTTCGGACTCGGAAAAATTCATGTTCTCCGCGGCAATGACTGGAGAGGAGAGGAGATAATACCTTAAAGCGTCCGCCCCGTATTTTTCCATCACGATTTCCGGTTCAGGATAATTCTGGAGTTTCTTGGACATCTTTTTTCCGTCTTCTGCCAATATGATGCCGTTGACAATGACATTTCTGAAAGCCGGCTGGTTTCGAAGAGCGGTCGAGATGATGTGGAGGTAATAGAACCAAGCCCGGGTCTGATCCACACCCTCGGCAATGAACTGCGCCGGAAAGATATTCTCGAATTCTTTTTTGTTTTCAAAAGGATAATGCTTCTGGGCGTAAGGCATGGAGCCGGATTCAAACCAACAATCCAGAACATCCGGGATTCTCTTCACTTTCTTTCCGCATTTGCAATCCACTTCTATCTTATCCACGATATGCTTGTGCAGATCTTCAATCTTCTGCCCGCTCGCTTTTTCCAAATCTTTAATGGATCCGAAAACCATGATCTCTCCGCACTCGCAACGCCAAATGGGAATGGCTGAAGCCCAGAATCTTTGGCGGGAAATGGACCAATCCCTGGCGCCTTCCAACCACTTGCCGAAACGTCCTTCCTTCATATGTCCCGGAAACCAATTAATATCTTTGGCTAATTCCAAAGCTTTTTCCTTGATAGCCGTCACTTTGACGAACCAGGAAGAAGTCGCGTAATTGATTAAAGGCGTGTCGCAACGCCAGCAATGCGGATAGCTGTGCTCATACTCCTGCGTCGAAAAAAGCAGGTCTTTTTTCCTTAAATATTCAATAACCACCCTATCTGTTTTTTTAGTGTCCTCAGCCGGCTTCACATTCATGCCTTTAAACTCCTCCACTTCATCCTTGAAATTTCCGCTCAAAGTGATGTTCTGGATGAACGCCAGGTTCTTTTCTTTGCCCAAAACCATGTCTTCTTCGCCGTAAGCCGGGGCGATATGCACCACGCCGGTGCCGTCCGTGGTCGTGACGAAATTCGCGCTGACAATGGTGTAGAGATTTTCTTTGTTCTTTATCTCTTGCTCCTGGTAGTACGGGAAAAGAGGCAGATACTTCTTACCGACTAATTCCCTGCCTTTGAATTCTTTTTCAATTTTGTATTCGTCGTTTAAAATAGAACTCCTTTCCTTGGCCAGGATGTATTTCTCTTTTTCTTCTCCTGGTTCGATTTGTTTTTTGGAAACTTGGATATACTCAATCTCTTCTCCCACAGCCAAAGCCACATTGCCCGGCAAAGTCCAAGGCGTCGTGGTCCAAGCCAGGACAAAAGTCCCGGGTTCGTCGGCTAATTCGAATTTGGCGGTCAAGGAAATGTCCTTGATATCCCGGTATCCTTCCGTCACCTCGGACTGCGAAAGAGTGGTCTCGCATCTGGGGCAGACATGCATGGATTTATAGCCTTCGTAGATCAGATCCTTGTTCCAGAGTTCCTTGAAGACATACCAGATGCTTTCCATATACTTCAAATCCATGGTGCGGTAGGCATCGTCCATATTCACCCATCTGCCGAAGCGGGAAATGGTCTTCTTCCACTCTTCGGCATACATCAAAACCTTGGACTGGCAAGCCTCGTTGAATTTCTCCACGCCCAGATCTTCGATTTCCTTTTTACTCTTGAAATTCAGTTCTTTTTCCACGATGTTTTCAATGGGCAAACCGTGGCAGTCCCAGCCCCAGATCCTTTCCACATAATACCCTTTCATGGTCCAATACCTAGGCACGACGTCCTTTATGAGGCTGGCAACCAGGTGTCCGTAATGCGGGGTGCCAGTGGCAAAGGGCGGTCCGTCGTAGAAATTGAAAACCGGACCGTTCTTAGTGGCTTCAAGGGTTTTTTCAAAAATCTTGTTTTCCTCCCAAAATTTCTGGATTTGTTTTTCTTTATCGGAAATGGTCAGCATAATACCCCAATCTTAACAATATTTACAGGTTTAGTCAAAAAAAGAACGGCCTTAACGCCGTTCTTCCATGATTGCTTTTATTCTTCCCAACTGATGGCGGAAACCGCGCAGGCCGAGGCTGATTCATCTATCCTTTCTTTTTCTGCGGCATAATCCGCATCTAGAACGATGGCGATCATCTTGCCGTCTTTTTCTTCAACCTTGAAGACGGCCGGACAGATCGCTTCGCAAGTGCCGCAACCAATGCAGACATCGCTTACTACTGGCTTCATACTTTATTGCTTATGATTTAATATTTCTTTGACTTTTTCCACCAATCCTTTGGGCGTGAAATCGGATTTAATTAGATAACCGTCCGCTCCCAATTTTTTAGCTTCCTTAATCTCTCTGCTCTGAGTCAGATTGCTCCAGACGTAAATAGCGCAATTTGTCTTGTCTTTTGTTTCCTTCAAAACCTCATATCCGTTCATGTTCGGCATGACCAGATCCAGAAGCACCAAGTCCGGCTTCGCCTCCTTTATCTTCACCGCTACTCCCAAACCGTCATTTAAAACCAAGACTTCAAAACCAGCATCCCTTAATCCCAAAGAAAACATCTCCGCCAATTCCGGCTCGTCTTCCACGATTAGGATTTTATGTTTCTTTTCCATATTTGGATTATATCCCTCCTTGTTCCTTTATACAAGATTACATTTCCTTCAGGGTTTCAATGCCTAGAACAGCCAAGCCATCGGTTAATACCTTTTGGATAGCCTGGAGGAGCGCTAATCTGGCTTGACGGCTTTCCTTGGCAGAAGAAAGGATGGGAACAGTCTGGTAGAAATTGGCGAAAAGGCGGGAGAGTTCAAAAAGGTATTTAGCTATTTCGCTCGGTTCGAACCCTTTTCTGGCCTTAACTAATATTTCCGGAAATTCTGCGAGTTTCAAAAGGATTTCTTTTTCAATTTCCGTATCCAGTTTGCGGTAATCTATATGGCCGGCATTTTGAGATTTGTTTTTCTTAAAAACGCTGCTGATCCGGCTCAGGGTGTAAAGCAAGTATGGTCCGGAAAAACCGTCGAAGCTCAGAGCTTCTTCGAGATCAAAGACGATGACACTGTTGTTGCCCACTTTAAGCATGCCGAACTTAATGGCCGAGAGAGCAATTTTCTCTGCTGTGAGATTTATCTTCTTCTCGCTCCATTCCTTGTGCCTTTGTTTCGTTTCCATCCTTGCTCGGGAAAGCACTTCCTGGAAAAAATCTTCAAACAAGACCACGTTACCGGTCCGGGAAGCCATGGCGCCTTCCCTCAGGGTGACAAACTCATACGGCACATGCGACATGGGCTGTTTGAATCCCATTATCTCCAAAGTCTTGAAAAGTTGGCTGAAGTAAAAATTCTGGCGGGTGTCGGTTAAGACAATGCTCCGGTCTATTTTGAACTTCTTGAATTTAAGCTGGGCTAAGGCCAGGTCTTTGGTGGAATACAAGGAAGCGCCGTCTGATTTTAAAAGCAAAAAGGTTTTAAGATTATGTTTTTCCAGATCAATGACCGTGGCGCCTTCAGACTTCTTAGCCAAACCTTTTTTAAGAAGATCCGCCACGATTTTCTTGCCCGGCTTTTCCACTTCGCTCTCGAAGAAGAAGTGATCGAATCTAATGTTTAAGGTCTTGTAAATCTTGTCGAACTCATCCAAACTCCATTTCCTGGTTTTCTGCCACAAAGAAATCCACTTCTTGTCTCCTTGTTCCAATTTCCTCAAAACCTCATCCGCCTGGTTCTTGAATTCCGGGTTGGCCTCGATTTTCTGCACGGCTTCTGTGTACACCTGTCCCAGGAACTTACCTTTGTTTTCCGGCAGTTTTTCTTTTTTATGGAACTTGTCCAGAGCCCACAAGCACTTGGCAACGTGCGATCCGATATCTCCGATATAGTTCGCGGCGGTTACCTTGAATCCCTGGCAACGGAAAAGATTGACCAACGAAGCGCCTAAGACCGCGTTCCTCAAGTGGCCGATGTGGACCTCCTTGTGCGTGTTGGGCTGGGAGTACTCTATCATAACCTTTTCCTTATTCTTTTTAATGCAACCGTATCCTTCCTTGGCGTCTTTAATTTCCTTCAACACTTCCTTAGCCAAGATCTCCGGAGTCAGGAAGAAGTTAAGGTAGGGTCCGACATTCTGGATGGATTTAATAATCCCTCCCGGAGACATCTTCTTGGCCAGGTCGTCCGCAATCTGGTTGGGCGAACGGCGAAGCAGTTTTGAAAGGTAAAAACAAGGCACGGCTAAATCACCCATATCTGTCGAGGGAGGGACAACCACTTCCAGCTGGTTGACATCTATCTTGGGTCCAGCGGCTTGCGCGACTAAATCCAAAATCTGTTTCTTGATTTTATAGCTGCTTGATTCCATATCTGTAATTTTAACGGAAAAAACGGATTTTGGCAATGAAAATTTGACGGCCTTTTTAGATAGGGATATAATAAAGTCAAACGATTGAGACGGCTACCAACCGCCTGCCTCTAAATGAGGCCCTTCAAACCAGGCTAAGTTCAGACAAAAAGCGCTTTGCCCGTCAGGCAAAGAATGTGGGTGGAACCGCGGGAAATCCTCTCGTCCCAAAATATATCCGAAAGATGTGTTTTGAGATGAGAGGTTTTTTAAATAACCCAAAATATATGGAAAAAGAAAAACTGGACATTATCCGGCACTCGACGAGCCATATCCTGGCATACGCCGTCAAAGAGCTCTTTAAGGACGTCAAATTCGGCATCGGGCCGACTATTGACGACGGATTTTATTATGACTTTGACTTAAACGGCGAGACTTTTTCCTTGGAAGATTTAGATAAGATTGAACAGAAGATGAAAGAGATTATTAAAAAGAATCTGGAATTCAATAAAAAGGAGGTCAAAATTGAAGAAGCTGAAAATAAACTAAAAGACCAGCCGTACAAATTGGAATTGGTCGAGGATTTAAAAAACCAAGGCGAGAAAAAAGTTTCCTTTTACCAAGTCGGGGATTTTGAAGATCTCTGCCGAGGACCTCATGTTTCTTCCACTAAAGAATTGGGAAATTTCAAACTGCTTAGAGTGGCCGGGGCTTACTGGAAAGGCAGTGAAAAAAACGCCATGCTCCAAAGGATCTATGGCACGGCTTTCGGAACCAAAGAAGAATTGGCGGAATACTTAAAAATGCTCCAAGAAGCGGAAAAAAGGGACCACAACAAATTAGGAAAGGAATTGGGGCTGTTCATCACCTCAGATCTCATCGGCCAGGGACTGCCTTTACTCACTCCCAAGGGGAGCATTATTAAACAGATTTTGCAGAGATGGATAGAGGACGAAGAAAAGAAAAGAGGCTACCAGCTGACTATGACGCCGTATCTGGCCAAGAGCGATCTGTACAAAGTTTCCGGGCACTGGGACCACTACCGGGACGGCATGTTCGTCCTGGACGCGTCAGGCGAAGAAATGGCGCTAAGGCCCATGACCTGCCCATTCCAATTCCAGATCTACAAAGCCGAGAAAAGAAGCTATCGGGATCTGCCTATCCGTTACAACGAAACTTCCACGCTTTTCCGGAATGAATCTTCCGGCGAGATGCACGGCCTCATCCGGCTTCGGCAATTCACCCTTTCCGAAGGCCACCTCATCTGCCGGATGGATCAATTGGAAGAAGAATTCGAGGGCGTCCTGGATCTGATACAGTACATCTTGAAAACTCTGGGGCTCTCCGACTTCTGGTACCGCTTTTCCAAATGGGATCCCAAGAACAACAAGGGGAAATACATAGACAATCCCAAAGCTTGGGAGCAGTCGGAAAAGACTCTGAAAAAAATCCTGGACAAGAACAAGATGAAATACGAGGAGGCTGAGGGAGAAGCGGCTTTCTACGGGCCGAAGCTGGATATCCAGATGAAGAATGTTTTCGGCAAGGAAGATACTATTATTACAGTGCAGATAGACTTCGCTCTGCCGGAAAAATTCGATATGGCGTACATTGACGAGAAGGGCCAGGAAGTCAGGCCCATTGTCATCCACCGCTCTTCCATCGGCGCTTACGAAAGGACCATGGCGCTCCTAATTGAACGCTACGCCGGCGCTTTCCCGACCTGGCTTTCTCCCAACCAGGTAAAGATCATCCCGGTTTCGGAAAAGTTCAATGACTACGGAATAAAGGTTAAGGAAATTTTTGAAAAGAATAATATCCGGGTGGAGCTCGATGACAGCAATGAATCCTTGGGCAAGAGGATTAGGAACGCGGAAAAGGAAAAGACGCCGTACATCCTAGTGGTGGGAGAGAAGGAAAAATCCGAGGATACGGTTTCGGTGAGGAAGAGAGGCGTTGGAGACTTGGGAGCTAAGAAAGCGGGAGAGTTTGTCAAAGAGATTTTGGAAGAGATTAAGAATAGAGAATAAGGTAAAACCCCGCTCCTAGGAGCGGGGTTTTGTCATCCCTAAAGGATTTTTATTCTTCCTAATTTAATCCATTTCTTTGCGTTCTAAAACCTTGAAGCCGTCCATGATCGCATCACAGAAGAAATCTTCCAGCTGGTCATGGTTATTCTCAGTCTGAGCCTTGTACAGATAAGCGTAATAAAGGCGCTTCCGCTTTTGATGGATTATAGCCGGAGCCAGATCGGCTTTCAAGAGCATGAAATTCGCCAGTAAGCGGCCGATACGTCCGTTGCCGTCCGAGAATGGATGGATCTGCTCAAAACGGCTGTGGACGCTGGCAGACAAAGAAATAATGTCATTGGTTTTTTTATTGGCATCATCCATTACCTTTGACATCAACCTGGGGACGCTCAAATAATTCGCGGTCGGCAGATTGACGCCGACAAGCCTGACACCGTGCCGGCGATATAATCCGGCATCCGGCCGGATGCCGTTCATTAGGATTTGATGGAGTTTTAAAACCAGCCCCTCGTCTATCCTTTCCTTTTTTGCGATTTGGTTGAATAAAAAAACCAAAGCAGTCTGATGATTCTTCGCTTCCAATTGTTCCGTCAAGCTCTTGTCAGGCAGAGCCGCGTTGTCAAAAAGGATGGCTGCCGTATCCGGCTCGGTAAGAGTGCTTCCTTCAATGCTATTGCTGTTGTAGGTGAGTTTCAAAACAAGCTGGTCGCGGATGTCAGGATTGGCTAAAATTTCAGAGATGATATTATTATGCTCCGCCGATTTCTTCTTTAGGATCTGCTTTTTGGCAGAGAGCTGGTCGGTCGGAATCGTTTTCTGTCCGGTTACAGCCAGAAACAAATCATTAATGGCGGCTTGGACTTTGGGCCGGGGAACAGATTTACCGGTCCACCAACGGTTAAAAGAAACAAAAGACACGCCGAGTTTTTCTGCCAGCTTAACCTGGGTCAGGCCCAGGGATTTTCTGATGATTTCCAATTTTTGGCGTATATTCATGTTTTTATTCTAGCAAACTTTATAAAGTTTGTCAAAAAAATGAAATTGTATAAAGTTTAATCAAATAAAATAGCTAAATTAGGCTAAAACTAAAATCCCGTTTTTTAGGCGGGACTTATCTTCTTAGCCTCTTTCTTGTTTGCCAGAGGCAGAGAAAAGGAAAATTTGGATCCCTGGTTCTTGCCCGGACTCTCCGCCCAGATCCTTCCACCCATGTTTTCAATGACCATTCTTCCAAAATACAATCCTAGGCCTGTGCCTTCAGTGTGTATCTGCATCATACCCTTGCCCCGGACGAACTTATTGAACAGCCTCGGCAGATCTTCCGGTTCCACGCCCCTGCCTGTATCCTGGCAGGAAAACACCACGGACTGGCTCTCTTGGTGGAGGCTGACCGTGACCTCTCCTTTTTCCGTGTACTTGATGGAATTATCCAAGAAATTGGAAATGACTTCCTTGATCTTTTCTCCGTCAGTCATGACTTTGGGCAGGTTCTTTTCCGGATAAAATCCCAGCTTCAAATTCTTTTCTTTGGCTTTCTGCTGGAAGTCTTCCACTATTGATCCGACTACTTCGGAAAAATCCGTGGGCTGCAGATTGAATTCCAATCTGCCGGCTTCGATGCGGGAGATGTTAAGCAGAGTCTCCACCAAAGAGATTAAACGTTCGGAAGCGATATACATTTTCCCCAAGTTTTCTTTCACTTTGTTCGAGATGGAACCATAACTGCCTTCTACCATCATGGAAATGTATCCTTTGATGATCGTCAGAGGCGTCCTTAATTGGTGGGAGGCAATGGAAAGGAATTCGGATTTGGCTTCATCCAATCTCTGGAGTTCTTTGTTGGCGGCTTTGAGATCATTGGTGGCTTTCTGGAGTTTCTTGGCCAGGCGTTCTACTTCTTCGCGGCGTCTTATCTCAATTAAAACAGACCGGAAAAGCGAAAAAGCGAAAAATGCCACTATGACAAAAATAAAAAATCTAAAAACCAATTCCTGCAGAGACCTTGAAATTAAAAGTTCTATAAAAGAAATCACTATTATCATCACTGAAAAAACCTTTGTAGTCGCTACCTTAATCCCCATAAATCTATGCTCCGTAACGGCATGGGTAAAAATTATCGGATAAAGGCCAACTAAAAAGTTTCCATAAGGGGGAATCATAATATTATACCATAGCAAAAAATTCGTTGCTCCACCGCCAAATCCGACAATAGTACCGGCAATGACATATAATAATTGGCTTCTTTCAGCGCCTTTGCTTTTTATGGCCGCTCTAGTTAAAAGATAAAGGCAATAAACCACAATGCCGCCATAAAAAATAAAAATATAAAAAGAATATAATATCCCTGCATTCGGCCAAAAATTAAAATACATTTTCTGCTGGACACCGGATACGAAAAGATCTGAAAAACCGAATATACTAAGTAATACCGTGATTACGTAGCCAAAAAGTAATAAGAATTTTTTTCTTTTCTGTAGGCCGAGCAAAGACAGAATCCAATGCAAATAAAAAATTGGAATCCAGGTGGACCCTAACGACAATAGTCTTACAAAAAACAATGCCAAATCATGACTAGACCCAAAACCGAGCCAAAGCCAATAACTTAAAGACCATACAGCCGTTGCTAATGTTAATAATCCGCAAGTTATATTAATAACATTCTTACGGTTTTCATAAACCACAAAAAACCCAAACATTAAAGCTATTAAGCCGTTGGTTAAACCAGATAAAGCAAAAAAATTCATAATTCCCCCTGTTTTAAATATGAGCTATCATTGTTCATATTATACCACATTTTCAAAGCAAAAAAAATAAGCTCCTAACTGCCCGTATGCGACGGACCATTAGGAGCCTAGACATTGCGCGTTTTCCTGGCAACGACTACCACGCCTTGCTTAGCGTAACACTCGCCCAGAGTCGAAACAACGACCTCGAACCCGGCTTCTTTCAGGCAGGAATCCCATTCTTCCAGAGAAAGGTAATGGGCATTCTGCCTTTTCTCAGCCTCATGGAGAAACTGAGAGATTTTTTTGATGTGGAACCCGTACCTCGCAACTCTCCAAAACACATCAAACTTCAGATGCGTTACCGGCCAGATCAACGAATCAGCCAGCACCATCTCAAAATTCGGGTTCGGCTTCAGGCTCGAGAATGCCAGATGTCCGCCAAGCTTCAAAACGCGGTTGGCTTCTTTCAAACACTTGGACAATGCCTCCCTACCCTCGCAGACAAGGCGGTCGTTCTCAAACCACCAGCCGGCATAGGTGACGCCTCCGATGCTCGAAAGCACGCAATCCGCGGTTTCATTCCAAACCGGCAGACGAGACATGGTAGATCCTTGGATCAGGCCGACCTTGCCTCGGTAACCGACTTCTCTGAGCTTGTGAGGCATCAGGACTAACGCCTCCCAGTCAATATCCACCGCGAAGATTTTTTCGATCTTCCGGCCATTGACCTTGAACAAACGGTTATAGAAATCGCCAGCACCGCAACCTAGATCCACGACTGTCCCTCTCAGGAAAGGGTGGGCCAATTCACAAAGTTTGTCCTGCATCCCGAAATTCGGATGTGAAGACGAACTCATGATCGGCAGGGCATACTCGTTCCATTGCCAGAAACTGCGGATGAACCAACTCACGCTAGGATGCTTTTTGACTCTTTTGAACTCTTCACATTCGAAGATTTCAGGCGCATCCTGGATGATTTCATCCCTGACTTGGAACAAATGAATCCGGGATTTCCTTCTGTCGACTTCCTTTTCCAGCTCAAACGGCGACAGACGCCGCAAGAGCTTTTTCTGATGGCTGTGCGGCATAATCTGCCTCCTTTCTTGGTTGTAAACGTGCTCCAAAACCTTCATTAATGCTTCAGATAATAATATCACAAAACCTATTTTGTGTCAAGTGGCATGTAAATTTAGACAAAAAAACGGCGACTAGCATATCTGACCAAGATAGCGACTACTCGTTCTGTTAGGTCAAATTAGCTGTTCGCCGTGTATCACGACTACCTCATACGAGGTACCTTGCGGACTGTAAGAAGCACGACTGCTCCTTACTAACTTCATTGTAGAGGATGTGGAAACCTCTGTCAAGAGCCAGGAAAATCGTGTCAGGAAAATCGCTCTTCGGCGCGACATTCCTGTGGGATCGCGCATTCAACACGAACCTTCGGTAAATGTGCGTGTGGCCATCGGATGTTAGCCCTTACCGGAATCTGAAATGGTATCTCTGGACTCTACCTCTATGGGCGACCTCTGGACTACCTCTTTCCCTCTGTTCCTCGACACGCCATAATGTCATCGTACCACTACGGTGGCGAAATCCCCGCGGTAATAAAATGTCGCTATCTAGCGACAAGTCGGACGGGACAAGCCACAATGGGCGACAAACCATCTCTTCCTTGGTTATCCGATACCGCAGGACGTTGACATTACGATTTGCGCGACAGACACAATGCTTTGAGATTCAGTGATAACTATCTGCTTCATACGGCAACACCTCCCTTCTTTTGGAATGACTTGCTCTCGTTCTTTTTCATGTTCTTCGGTGACGCGTAGATGGCCATTCCGCTAAATGGCTATATGTACTAATCCAAAGCCATGTTGGCTCTGAAACTCCGACCTTCTTTCCTTTCTGTTGCCGGGTCAGGGTTCCATCAGCCAATCAAAGACTTTGACAGCGGCCCAAACAATAGTCCCCATCATAATCGCCGCTACCAGATAATCAGCCGGTCTCAGTTCGTCCTGGTGATATCTGGCGTGACGGTATTGCAAGTAACATCCGACTGCGGCTCCGGCTATGAACGGATGGTGCGACACCCAGCCGATTGCTCTCTTAACCACGGGATCTTTCGGCTGGTTATGACGCGCATTACGAATAGCTTCGTTACGCGTAATCCCGTAACCATGCCCCCAAGCTTGACCGGTTTTCTTATCCCGCATTTCACACTTGTAGGCATTTGAACTATTATCCCAAAAAACTGACGGATATGTGGCATGTGCCATTACTACCACCTCCTTTCCTCTCCTTTAGATACTAAGTTGAAATGAACTTCTTCTTGCCTTTATCATATCACTTTGATTATTTTCGTCAACGGCCGCAACCTTGAATCCCTGCTTGGCCATAAACATCGAGTCTCTTCCCTGGCCACAGCCCAAATCTAAAAATTCCGAGCCGGGATCCAGTCTCTGCCAGACCATCTGCAGGTATTTGTTCGGGTTCTTTCCCCAGGCATCTTTATTGTTTTGATAAATTTTGTTGTATTCCGTATTATAGTGATTGCTTTAACATTCAAAGTTGAGCCTTAAACAGCTTTTCATTCCTTTTAATCGCCTGGCACGATCTTTTTAAAAATTTTTCAAAACCATCGATTTTAGCAACCTTGTTGTATAAATCAGTAAAATATCTTGGAGCGGTTTTAACACCTATTTTTATCCTCTTATGCTCGGCGTAAAAAACCGCCTTTTGCTTCAATAACTTCTGAACACGACCGTCATTCAAAATGATCGGCACTATGATCTCGCTTAAATGCCATTCTAAATATGGAGATTCTAATCTTTTTAAGCTCATTTTAGGATACATCTTTTTCCACTTTTCAAAATACAAGAAATGACAGGATTCGTGCATAATAACTTCCAATGCGTGGGGTATTTTCTTGTAATCGTAAAAAATAGAAAAACTCCAGTCTTTCAAAAAACGGGGGCAGATTGGATTAATGGAAACCATGGCTGTGATCGTTTTTCTGTTTTTAGGCCAATTAATCCGCATAATTTCTGAAAGCAAGATAAAAAAATCCCTCTCTACTCTTTTCCACCTTCTTTGATATTCTGCTTTGTTATTTTCTATCAGTTTTCGATTTTCTTTCCTGAACCTAATAATATACTCTTTTAAAAATTTGACCTGCTCCGCCTCGGTTTTGAAAGAAAGCACTTTCTTAATCTTCGGATGTTTCTTGATTATATACCTCCCCCATCCCCATTCGTTTTGGAATAAAAAACCATGCATCCAATCGATTTCTCTGGATAACGGGATATCGATGAATTTTACTTTCGGCAGGCTCATAAAAGAATGATACCATTTTAAGGCCAAAAAATAAAGCCCAACCGCGGATGGCTAGGCTCAAACTTAACTCTTCTTATACAACAAACACATTGCGTGATCAGGCGAATTGGCGTCTCCAGTGGACAGATACGCCCGGCTTCTGCAACCCCCTTTGCATAATTCGCGAAAACCGCATTGTTCCACTTCTCTGCATTGCAACCATCTGAATTGTCTAAAGACAGATGAATTTTCCCAGATATCCTTTAGCGAAGAATGGGCGACGCTCCCTGCCAAGAACTCAGGATTTTCTCTTTGCGTTAAAGTCGGGCAGAACGACACATCGCCGTATGCGTCGATAAATAACATTGATGAACCGATTCCGCAGGCAGGAGTCGACCAATCGGCAATTGAGTCGTGGCTATCGAGGAATTCAAACGTATTTTGACTCTCCCGAAGCAGATCCGCGAATTCTTCGGCGGAAATGGTTATTTCAGCATTTGCCCGACCAATAGGCTCCACAGTAACCAACCTGTGCAAAACACCAAATTTGTTTTTCACGAATTCGATGAATTGGCGCATCTCGGAGATGTTATGCCTGCCGATAGAAGTATTAATCCTGACATCGCAATCCATTTGAAGCAACCTTTCGATCGCCCCGACGGTCTTTTGGAACGCTCCCTGACTTCTACGGAAAGCATTATGGGTTTTTTGATGGCCATCCAGGCTTATGTAGAAAATCAAGCCATGATTGTTTTCGGATATATATCTAAATATATCCTCAGTCATTAATGTTCCATTAGTAAAAATAGAGCAAGGGATTAGTCTGTTCTGCGCTTCCTTTATAACACCAAGAATGTATGGCAGAATAAATGGCTCTCCGCCAGTAAGTTGGAGTTCCATCACTCCCAGCTCATCAATCTGCGAGATTAAACCGCAGACCTCGGCAAAGGTCATCTGGCTGCGATTCATGCGCTTTGCGGAACCGCTACCGTCAGGAACGTAGCAATGCTTGCATCGCAAGTTGCATTCTTTCGTCAGTTCGATGAAAACCACTCTAAGCGACGGATCGGCTTTTACTTCTTTGATCAGCCCTTGCCGGCCAGAATTCTCTTCGGTCAAAAACCCTGAATCCTCTAACTGACGCAACACGGACTCACTTTGCCGAATAAGCCCTTCTCTTTCTTCCCTTGGCATTTCCGATGGAAAAAAGGAACCCAGATCATTCCCCTGGACCAAATGCCGAATAATCTCTATCGTGTCGGCATTGACATACGCCCTTCCATCGTTTTTTAGATTATGAATGGTCCCCAGCCGTTCATTTGGTTCAATATAGAAAACAACTTTTTCTGGGAGAAACGCTTGTTTCATTCTTTTCGCCTCCTTTCTAAAAAAATATGGGTTCCAAAGCGCTTGCGCCGTGGAACCCAACGAAGTTCGCCGATCAGAACATACCGCCGATTTTCGGAACGGCTTTGCAGTTGCCGCCGATGCACGAACCGCCGCAACAAGGGCGTCCCATATTGGCATAACTCGGCTTCTTTGACGAAGCGACGATCGCCTTGGGCTGAAACTTGCTCCAGTCACGCTTCATGGCTTTTCCTCCTTTCTTGCCTATATTCTCCTGCCATTCTTTGGGTTGAAAATCCACCATAGATCTTCATTTAATACTATTAACCCTGTCAAACGACAATATAAATAGGGCTTTTAATCTATTGTAAAGGACTGTGATTTTAAATTACCACTAATACCAAACTTTGTCAACACACACCGGTAAATTTAAACAAAAAAAGGCACGGCGACAAACTTATCTGACTAGGATAGTGGAACTACCGGTGCGTAAAGTCAAATTAGCTGTTCGCCGTGTATCACGACTACCTCCTACGAGGTGTACCTTGCGGACTGTAAGAAGCACGACTGCTCCTTACTAACTTCATTATAGAGGATGTGGAAACCTCTGTCAAAACAACAAAAAACGGGCAATATACACAAATATTTTGACCCGTTTTTTCTATTACTTTATGAGTTTAGTAAGAGCATTCTTATCGAATTTAAAGCCATATATCTTACAAAATCTTGCGGAGAAGATATTTTCGGTTAAATTAGGCTTCGGTTCAAGGGATTTTATCAATCTTAAAAACTTCGCTTTCCCGAATTTTTCAATCAACAAATCAACCCAGAAATAACCGGCATTATACAGTCCTTTTCCTGGCTTATCAAAATAAGAAAAAACATCCAAAGGATCATCACAGATTTTCTTCTGATCAGCCAAATATGAGGCCAATCCTTCATGCAGCCAAAGAGGATTGACACCTTTAGTGATGTATCTGAAATATATATGGCAATACTCGTGTTTCAATGTTTTCCAAAAATCATTCTTGTCTTTATGGCTTGATTGCTGAGTATAAACCTTAGGATCTAAAATAAAGATAGATCCATTCTTTGTGCCTCCGACAACCCACTTCTCGGTTTTTTGTCCCCAGATCAGATCCAATTCCAACCGAGACTCTAATAGAAAAATCAAAGGTTCAGGAACGCTTGAGTTAAAAAAAGCGGTCAACTCTTTTTTTGTTGCCTCCAAAAAACTCTCAAATTTCTTATCTTTTTTTGCTAATCCAACAGTTAAAAATTGCTTCATAAACTTAATTATTGTTTTAGGCTTATCGCTATGCTTTAAATAAAAGACCGACTGGGCGTTCCCGGTCGGTGGTGCTGTTTGGGGATGTCGCTTTGGTCGACGGATTGAGATGTCGTACATCTAATGCGTGCCTCACGACTACTTGCCCTCTTCCCCGGGGGCTACTCCACTTATGAAGGAAACATAAAATGAATACCTGTATATTACCTTAATATAATACAATTGTCAAGTCTTGACTAATTTAGATAAATATGGTAGAATGATGGCAACAGAAAAGGTTGTTTTTGGCTGACACAAACAGTCCCTAAAAGGGACGGAGGATAAGGAAATGAGAAAACTGTTCTTTACAATTCTACTCGTTATGACTCTGCCGGCCTGGGCTGGCGGTCTCAATCCGGTGGGCGGTATTGGCAGCCGTCATGGCGGTATGAGCGGAGCCTATGCGGACGATATGATTCTATTTAGGGATAACCCGGCCGGGATCATTAATTTGGAAGATTCTCTGGATTTCGGTGTCCAGGCGATCCAACCGAAATTCAAGATTAAAAATCGGTTGGGTACGCATGGATCCCGGGATGACATGGTCTACCCCATGCCTCTTCTTGGACTGACTAAGTCCATAAACAAAGATGCGGTTTGGGGCATCGGGATTATGACACCTTACGGAATGGGCGCTGCCTTTGATGCGGACTGGTCCAAAGGATTCTTCAAAAGCGAAACCCTGATCTCGCTGACGAACATCACGCCGGCGATCTCGCTGCGACTGACAGACCATCTGTCTGTGGGCGCGGGATTGAATGTCGGGTGGTGCCAATTCAAGTATCTGGCTCCCTTCGACATTAAGAACGTATATCTCCCAATCCTCACGGACAGCGAAGCGACGGGCTTAGGACTGGGAGCAAACGTTGGAGTGATGTGGCAGACAGAGAAGTTGACCCTCGGCCTGTCATACATGAGCGAATTAAAAGCGCATCTGGAAGGCAACACAAAGATCTCGGGTCCTCTTGGTCTGTTGTCTCTCAAGGACGGCTTCTATAGTTCGTTCACATTCCCGGACATGACTAGTCTAAGCGTGTCTTGCCAAGCGAACAAAAAATTGCTTCTGGCAGCCTCCCTTCATTGGTACGGCTACAGCCAGACCGTGGACGATGTCAAACTAAGTTTCCATGATCTGCCGCTTACCAAGGGCAAATTGCTGGACTGGCGGGACAACTACAGTGTCCATGTCGGTTTCCGCAAGGAGATTCAGGAAAACCTCTGGCTAAGCGGAGGCATAGGCTACCAGAATGCGGCCGTACCGGAGGGCACTGTAAGCCAACTCACGCCGGACGTCACGGGTTGGGATGTGGCTCTCGGTTTCCACCAGAAAGTGAACGACGACTGGACTCTCAACACTCACGTCATCTACGGCTGGGGTGACATGCAAGACAGCCGGGGCAACGAGTTCAAGGCTAAGACAGTAACGATTGGCTTCGGAGCCGATTGGAAATTCTAACGGCAAAGGCCGGCCTTCTCTTTCACGACACGCGTGAGGGAGAAGGCCGGCCGTTATTTTTTTTAAAATCCGCTTATTTTTCTATTATTTAATAATCCTAGCCAAAACACTCTTATTAAATCTAAAACCATACTTCTTGCAAAACCTCTCAGAGAAAATCTTTTCCGTTAAATTAGGTTTCGGTTCAAGGGATTTTATCAGTCTTTAAAACTTCACTTTCCCGAATTTCCGGATCAATAAAACTTAAAACTTCCCCAATCCTTTTCTTATCATCAATTCCGGTTTGCCGGCGTTCGACTCTTCTTCCGTAACCATTTTTAAAGATTTAATGAATTTCCAAATTTCATTTTTAACATCTAAAACTTTATCATCTTCAACCTGGCCAAGACATTCCACTTCTAAAAACAATCCGAGATTTTCCACTTCTTCTAAGACAATCTCATATTTATCCGTCAGGTAAATATGCTTCTTATTTTTTATTTCCACTAGAATCTCTAATCCTAAATGGCGTAAAATAACCATCATGGTTTCAAAATCGGCAACTTCGGTTTCGTGTTCATCAGAATACAGCCAAACGCCCTTTTCATTAAAATAATCTATTTTATAAGCTAAAAAATTCTTATTTTCTTTTTTTCTCAATCTTAAACACCTGGTAAGCCGCCCCGATTGATCCGGTTGCAGTTCGTTGCGTTCAGAATTAAAAAAATAGGTGTCCGTGATTTTTTTAATTCCAACCTTTTTGTAAGAATCTAAAACTGACAAAGCTTTTTGTTTATTGTCCAAAACCTTAACTAAAATTTCTATTTCCTTCATGTTTTTTTAATATTTTTTTCAAATCCGATTTTGTATTTAATGTTATGCCCATCGACATAATCCATTCAATTTTTCCGCTTTTTACCACATATTGAGCGGCATCTCGACCAAAAAGATATCCCATAACATGCGCCGATTCCTTCAAAGAAGAAAATTGCAAAGGAGCACTGATTCCTTTCTTAAACCAGCTCAAGCCGCAATTGCGAGGAGAATTAATTAATTCCATTCTTTTTTTTCTCCATTCTTCAAAATTAGAGGCATAAATCTTATCTGGTATATATTTAAACCACATTTTACTCAATTCATCATTAAAAGTCTCATCCCAACCGATCGTTAAAAAAATTCCATCATTGGATAATAGTGAATAAACCGATCTTAATTCTTGAATACACAAAGAATAATCGCTAATTTTACTCGGAAAACCGAAAGAGCTTATTATGAAATCAGACTTAACTGAAATTTTCTTAGATAATTTATTTATTGAAGATGTTATCACTTTTACATTGCTAGTATACTTTCTTTCTCTCTTAATCCGCTTACTGATATATTCGCACATGTTTTTGCTTGAATCCACACCATAAAGATTGCCATCAAACTCTATATTATCGATAATCTGCCACATCATTCTCCCCGTTCCCGTCGCCAAATCTATTGGATTAGATATTTTTTTATGTTTGATCTTTTTGCTAATCAAACTAAAACAGATATTTTCAGGATCTTCCGCTTCTGAAAATATATTGTATATGGCCGGATCGCTATACCATTTGTCGCTTTCATCAGAAATCATGCCATTTTCACTTTTACATGATTTTATTTCTATTAACGATAAACTCCTATCTAAGGGATTTTTTAAAAAATAAATCGCTTTACTGATTTCGGAAACAACGGATTGTTCTTCTTCTTTGTATAGGGCATCTTCCAAAATATTAAGAGAGTTTTCATTGCCAATACTAAATAAACCCCTAGCGGCCATCTTTCTAATCAAAGGATCTTTATCAAAAAGGGATTTTTCCATGATTGGCCTTAAATTTTCTGTCGCATTATTTTGCAAGGCAAAAAAAGTATAATACTTTAATTCGTAATTATTATGATTAATCAATAATAACAATTTTTTATAAATTTCGTCATCAATTAATTTTAACCTTCCTATCAGCCAACAACAATTTATTATGGTTTCGCAATTATTTGTTTTTAAAAATATCTCTTTGATTTTCGGATATATGCTTTTTTCTATATTATCTATATTACTAAGTATTAAAATGTTGATAATAGACCTTTTGTCATTCATTCTTTTTAAGTAAAAATCAAGGTTTTTTATTTTTTTATGCTTTAAAGACATTTTTAGTAAATTTACCGCTTCATCAATGCCCAATTTTTCCAAAGAAAAAGCTGCTCTCCACCACGCATCCGATTCCTCCGCATTATTAATAACGGCATATAAAAAATCAATTATGACCGGGTTTATATTTTTAAATTCGCCCAATACCCAGACTAAACCGATAGAATTATACAAAGCGGATAATTTAATTTTCTGCAAAGAAGAAATTATTAAATCAACATCCAAATGTTGTAAAATACTTCCCACATTCCAATCATAATTTCTGTCACAACTAGATAAACCACTAATTAAATTGTCCACCAACAACGACCTATCTTTAATATTGTTTATATAAACCGAAAGAATTGCCAAATTTTCTTCAGAAAAAATACGCATTGACAAAATTTGAAAATTGCCACTTTTTACGCCCTTAAAAACATTCCTTATTTCTTTGACTCTATTCATGGACTTAATTGGATTTATTTATTCAGTGTTGGAAAGTTCCTTTAAAATACGATTTTCATTCTTCCGCCAAATCTTTTCCACTTTTTTAAAATACGACAAAACTTCTTTTTCGGAAGAATATTCTTTTCTCGCCCAACGCGGATGAATTTTCATCCATTCCCGGCAATTGCGGTCATAGACGCCGGAATAATGGAAATTTACTTTGGGAGTCATATTATTTTAACAATTATCTCATCCCCTTAACCTTCCCCTCATTAATCTTCTTTTCCAATCTCAAAACTTCATTGAAGTCGTCCTGTTCGTCCAGTCTATTTTTCCTGACTAAACTGCAACTCTCGCACTCATGGACCAGAACCCAGTCTTGTTTTTTTAAATACAAATCCACCGGCTTCATCATCCCGCCGCAAGGCTCCAAACGGTCTCCAGGATTAACATCCACATGCTTGGACCAAAGGCACTTGGGGCAATGGTTGGTGTACCCGGTTCCTTTCACTTCAAAACCGCAGTGCTCACAGACAAAATCCTCTTCTTTTTTGCTGAATTTCTTAGGCATATTTTCCTTTAGAATACCACTATTTTTCTCCTTTGACAATCTTTTATGGAGAGGTTATTATGTAAGTGAAGCATGCAATAACAGTTTATGGAGCGCTGCGGTGTTCCCTCGGAGACTTCGGGGGGTTAAGCCGCAGAGAACCGCTCTGTAAGATGCGGCTTCAATAAAATAATTCAGTTTGATAAGAATCAGGCTAGTCCGAAAGTCAGAAAGCCTTTTACTGCGGACGCTTTAAAAAGCGCTGGATGGAAAAATTGGCGCCCTCCCGGACAATATCTGATTTTTTAAGGAATCGTGGTTGGTTGCTTGACAAACCTATTAAGATTGATATAATCAAATCAGATCACCGAGAGAGAGTGACACTTAGGGTTGGTCCGACAGTTAGCTCTCCCATCACAAAGCCCCTTTTATTAAAGGGGCTTTTGATTTTCCAATTTTTTTCTAAAATCACCGATAAAAACCAAACTGTCTTTAAAATCATTGAAAAATAGGGAATATTTTGATCGATTTGGGACCATTAACTTAAGAAGTTTATTATTATTCTTTAAATACTCGATTAAACAATAAAAATCGCCGTCACCGGTAACAATAATTGCTTTGTCATAAATCGAATAATTAATTATTGCTAAAAGTGTCAGCTCGACATCTATATTACCTTTAATTGATCCTCCGGGCAGAAAGGAGACTTTTTTAAAAATCAGGATATAACCGCAATCCCTGAGAAAACAATATAATTTTTCATTGGAAGGAATATAAC